>CAYSBO010000048.1:0-8234 GCA_964429285.1 uncultured Dehalococcoidales bacterium
GCAATTCGACCAGGAATCCTTTCCGTATTGACACGGTTATACGCGAGGACTATAATCGTCCACGGAACGAGATACAAGGTATGGAAACGAGATCATCACCAGACCCAGACCATAAACCGCGACAGATTGGCATTTTCGTTCGGTGGTGGGACTTGCCTTAGAATAGGTTTCTGATTGAGGCGTTTGGGTCCCGCGTCCCACCGGACGTGGGGCTTTTTGTTTGTCTGTAACATGAGCGAACAGTATATCGGGAGAATACCAACAGAGGCTTTGGATGAGAGCACATTCAAAGCCCTGCTGGAGAACAAGGAATACAGGGCTCTGCGGGAGAGGCTCGTAGATACAGATCCCGGGGATATTGCCGACCTGCTGGGCACTGTGTCGGCCGACAATGCCGTGATAGCATTCCGACTTCTGCCCAAGGACCTTGCCATCGATGTCTTCGACAACATGGACGGCGTCCTTCAGAACCTGATGCTTGAGGCGTTCAGTGACCAGGCGGCAAGGAATTTCCTGGAAGCAATGCCGCCTGATGACCGGATTGAGTTGCTGGAGGAGGTACCAGCGAAGGTAGCCCGCAGGCTGTTACAGATACTCTCGCCCGAGCAACGCCGTCTCACCATGCAGCTGCTGGGCTATGATGAAGAGACCGCCGGGCGTGAGATGACTCCTCTGTTTGTAGACCTGCACGGCGATATGACTGTGGCACAGGCTCTGAAAAGGGTCCGACACCTGGCCATCAACCGGGAGACGGTGTACGAGTGCTATGTGATGGACCGCCGCCGTTATCTTATAGGCACGGTCTCACTAAAGGACCTGGTCATTGCTGACCCGGATGCGAGGGTAAGCGATATCATGAAACCGGATCCACCATTTGTCTCCACCCACACCGACCGCGAGGACGTAGCCAGGGAGCTTCGAGAACATAACCTGCTGGCAATTCCCGTGGTGGATGCAGAGCAGCGTCTCGTAGGTATCATCACTCATGATGATGTAGCGGACATCCTGGAAGAGGAAGCCACCGAAGATATCTATCGCTTTGGTGCGGTACCGGGTACGGAGCGAGGCTACTTTGCCGGCCGTACTCTTGACGTGGTCCGGCGCCGGACGCCATGGCTTTTCTTGCTTATCGGGGTCAGCCTGGTTATTGCCCCTATTATTCTCAGGCAGGAGGAGTGGCTGGCTGAGATATATATACTGGCTGCCTTCATCCCTCTGGTGATTGCCGCCGGCGGGAATGTGGGAGCACAATCGGCCACCGTCGTTATTCGCGGGCTGGCCACGGGAGAGGTAAACCCGAGACGGGCTCTGACCGTTATCTTGCGGGAGGTTGGGATAGGCGCCATCATGGGTGTTGCCCTCGGCGCGGTTGCCCTCGGGATGGCTTATGCGTTCGGGCGACACCTGGCGGCAGCCATTGTGGTGGGCACCACCCTGGTGGGTATCTCTGTAATGGCAACCCTGGTAGGAGGAGCCTTACCATTTGTTTTTCGTCTATTCAAGCTTGACCCGGCTCTGGTGTCCGCCCCCTTCATTACTACCATTATGGATATATTCGGCGTGGCACTTTACTTCGGGATTGCGCGTATAGTAGTGGGACTGTAGTTTGCCTGCGGAGGAGAGGCCTAGTCCTCCTCCACAAGGAAGAAGGAGAGCCGGAAACGACGAATGGAATCATTGAAGGCCCTAGGTGGAAGTCGGGAATGAAGCGATTGCAGAAGCTGCGCGCGTCCATTGCCGAGACAGGACTGGACGCTCTTCTGATTTCTGAGCCAGGGAACCGCCGGTACCTTTCGGGATTTACCGGCTCGGCCGGATGGCTGTTTGTTTCAGAACAAGATGCTGTACTGGCTACCGATTTCCGCTACATAGAGCAGGCCAGGGGAGAGTCACCAGATTTTGAGGTGATCCAGATTAAGCGAGAGTTGCGTGACTGGCTCCCCGGTCTGGTCTCTGATTCGGGATGGCGCAAATTGGGGTTTGAGGCAGATGTTGTTTCTTACGATAGTCACCGCAAGCTCAGCGAAGCAATAGGGACAGAGCGAGACGGCATTGAGCTTGTTCCCACCACGGGGCTGGTAGAGCATCTCCGCTCCATAAAAGAGCCGGAAGAGATGGAGTCGATTGCCAGGGCAGTGGCTCTGGCTGATAACGCTTTCGAACAGGCGAGGGCGTTGATTCGTCCGGGCGTCACGGAAAAGGAAGTGGCCTGGGAGATAGAGAAACTGCTTCACCAGGAAGGGAGTGAGGGCGTCGCCTTTGACGTTATTGTGGCTTCCGGCCCGAATTCGGCCTTGCCTCATGCTCGACCTACAGAGAAAGGAATTCGCTCCGGTGAACCGGTGTTGATTGATATGGGGGCCAGAGTCGGGGGCTATTGCAGCGACGTGAGTCGCACTGTTTTATTGGGGCGAGCAGACATGAGCCTGCGGCAGGTTTATGTTATAGTCTACCAAGCACTGGCCGCTTCGATAAAGGGAGTGCAATCAGGTATGAGCGGGTCGCAGGTGGATAAACTGGCGCGGGGTGTCATCGAACAAGCTGGATATGGAAAAGACTTTGGACACGGTCTGGGACATGGTGTTGGTCTAGCATCACACGAGTTGCCTGCGCTCAGTCCCACCTCTTCCGATTCCCTTGCCGATGGCATGGTTTTCACCATAGAACCCGGGATCTATCTACCGGGACAGGGTGGGGTTAGAATTGAGGACATGGTGGTTCTGGCGAACGGAAAGGCCAGGGTGCTTAGCAGGGCAAGCAAAGACCTGTTAATCTGAGCCCCTACGTCAAACAAGGAGGTTAGTAGATGATTGATGCCGGCGAATTGAGAAAGGGAGCTGCCATAGAGCTGGACGGCGGAACATATGTAGTCCTGGAATACCAGCATGTTAAGATGCAGCAAAGGCAGCCTGTAGTCAAGTTGAGACTTCGGGATGTCCGCAGCGGTAATGTCGTTGAGCGGAATTTCCAGTCCGGCGACAAGGTTGAGCCGGTGTTTCTGGAGCACCGTCCGGTCCAGTACCTTTATAGTGAGGGTGACCTTTACTATTTCATGGATAACGAGACTTACGAGCAAATCGTGTTGACTTCGGCACAGATAGGTGAGGGAACAAGTTACCTGAAAGAAGGCGCGACGCTCGAGATTATGACCAGCAAGGGAGAAACAATGGCTGTAGAGTTGCCTAATTCCGTGGAACTTCAGGTTGCGGAGACGGAGCCCGGCTTCAAGGGAGACAGGGCTACGTCGGGCACCAAGGCAGCCAAGCTGGAAACGGGCGCAAATGTCCAGGTCCCTCTCTTCATTAATGCAGGCGACATCATCAGAGTCAATACCCGCACCGGCGAATACCAGGAAAAAGCAAATTAGTGTCGGTCAACCGGCAATAAGGCGAAGAGAACATATTTATTGGCCGGCGAGCCGCGATGTTTGCTCCAGATGGTCAGTCGGGGCGAGTCCAGAATAGTCGATAGGCAATGACAAGACACGTAGGCCGATTGATAAAGGCCGATTTACATATCCATACCTGCTACTCTGTGGATTGCGTTACCCCTTTGGACGCAATCGTTGAGCGTTGCCTATCAGCAGGTATAGACTGCATTGCCGTGGCCGACCACAACACTATCGCCGGTGCCTTGAAGTTGAGGGAATTTGCCCCCTTTAAGGTAATAGTTGCCGAGGAGGTCTTAACACCTGTGGGTGAAATAATGGGGCTCTTTCTTAGTGAAGCAGTCCCCCGAGGGTTGTCTCCCCAGGAAACAATATCTCGAATCAGAAGCCAGGGTGGACTGGTGGGAATTCCCCATCCGTTCGGAAGGTCTCTGCCGTGGAAGACTAACCCGTTAACGTCGGCGGAAGTTATGCCTCAAGTTGACATAATAGAGACTTTTAATTCTCGTACACCTTTCTCCAGCAGCATTGCCAGAGCACGGAGACTTGCTGAAGAATGGGCCAAGGCTGCCAGTGCGGGTAGCGACGCCCATACTGTTGGTGAGATCGGTCGAGCATATGTGGAAATGCCCGACTTCGATGGGCCAGAGGACTTCCTGAGTGCTCTAGCCCGGGGCAAGATATTCGGGCAAAAATCCAGCTATTTGGCTCATTTTGCCAGCACCTGGGCCAGGATGAGGAGACATCTATTCGGCGGCTGTGGGGAGAAGCTGGAATGAGCAGGGCTGAGATTCCCGGGCTCGACGCGTTCCTGCTTACTCGCGCTTTCTGGTCTCACGGAAAATCCACACGAAGGTGACGGTAGCAATCACCGCGATGACGATGACGGTAATCAAGCCTCCCCTGCCCAGCCCGCCAAAAGGTTCACCTGGGGCATAAAGCACAGAGGCAGCTTGTATCCAGCGCACAGTTCCAGCCATCGTCCTACCGGTTCAAAACCTCAGGTACCCTGGGCCACAAGGGCGTCGCCGTTCCGATTGGTTAGTCTACCCCGCCCCGCCGTGACCAGACATGGGCTATTAGCCTTGTTTCTCGGGTGGCTTGCTGAGTATCTCGTCTATGATGCCGTATTCCACTCCTTGTTCGGCGCTGAGATAGAAGTCTCTATCGGTGTCGTGGGCAATCTTCTCCACAGGTTGTCCTGTGTGCTTGGCTATGATGTTGCGAATCGTCTCCTGCATCCTCATGATTTCCCTGGCGGCAATCTCGATATCGGCCGCCTGCCCTTGAGCACCGCCAACCGCCTGGTGCAGATGTATAGTCGAATTCGGCAAGGCGTACCTTTTGCCTTTGCTTCCGGCGCAAAGAAGCAGGGTGCCCATGCTGGCTGCTAGACCAACACAAATGGTGGATACAGGACAGCGAAGAATCTGCATCGTATCGTAAATTGCCAGGCCTGCGCTGATGATGCCGCCGGGACAATGAATATAAAGGTTTATGTCCTTTTCCGGGGCCTCTCTCTCCAGGTAAAGGAGTTGAGCAATAACCAGGTTGGCTATCTGGTCGTTAATCGGCGTGCCCAGGAAAACGATCCTTTCCCTGAGTAAGAGAGAATATATATCAAAGATACGCTCGCCTCGAGCGCTGGTTTCGGTCACCGTAGGGATTACTACTTGAGATTTCGTCTCCATTATTCCTCCTTTGTCGTATCCTCGACGTTGCCGGTGGCTATCTGCAACAACCGGTCCATTGTCTTCTCAGTATACAGAGACTGTTCAATTTGTTGTCTGACCTGGGGGAGCGAGAAAAACTGTGTCGCCTTCTCCTGGTCCTCAGCACCACCGGTAATCTCAGTTACCTTATTATCCACCTCCGAGGGACTAATTTCAATCTTTTCCTCTTCGGCCAGCTTGCCCAGAACAAGGCTCTGTTTGAGCCGCCTTTGCGCTATAGGACGGAGTTCTTCCCTGATTTCCTCTTCGGTCTTGTTGCTTCGCTTAAGGTACTCGTCCAGTTCTCTGAAACCCAGACGCCGTGCCTCATCTGTAAGCAGTCCGTTGATTTCTTCCTCTTCCAGAACCGGGGGATAGTGCACTTCGCTGATATCGACCAGGGCTTCAAGCGCCTTCTGCCTTAGCTCCATCTGATTCCTGGCCTCAGCTTTGGCTTTCAGGTCGGCATTCACTTTCTTCTTCATAGTCGCCAGGCTTTCATAGCCAGCACTCTGAGCCAGCTTGTCATCGAGTTCCGGTAACTGCTTCTCCTTGACTTCAGAAACAGTGACTTTGAAGGCGGCCTCTTTGCCCCGCATTGTCTCCATTTCGTGATCATCAGGAATGCTCAAGCTGAAAGCCGTTTCTTTGTTCTTCTCAACGCCCTCCAAATGAGAAGCAAATCCCGGCACGGGCGAACGTGAATCACTATTCACCTCGTAAAATATGCCCTTGTGGTCCAACCAGGGTTTCCCTTCCACACTGGCTTCGATGTCCATGGTAACCAGGTCACCCAGCTTGACAGGGTGGTCCACAGGCATCCATGCCCCCTGTCTCTCCCGAAATTCGTCTATGGCGGCAGCAACTTCCTCCTTGGTGATTTTGGGTGCCGGGCTGGGTTCCAGCTTTATGCTGTGGTAATCGCCGAGCTTGACTTCAGGTTTAAGAGATACTGTGGCTTTGAAAACCAAAGGCTCATTTTGAACCACTTCTATTTGGGGTCTGGCAATAGGCTCCAGTTCTTGAGACTCGATCGCCTCCTTGTACAGGTCCGGTATGAGATGCTCCAATGCCTCCTCCAACAGACTATCCTTTCCTATATGCTGCACCAGGATCGGTCGCGGTGCTTTGCCTTTGCGAAAACCGGGTATGGATACCTTCTTAACCAGGCGGTGATAGGCCTCGTCCAGTGATTTGTCTAGCTCATCGGCTTCAGCTTCAATAGTAAGAACCGTCTGGCAATTCCCTGAATTCTCTGTGCTTACTTTCATACACCGCGCTCCTTTTCGTTCGCTCGCAGAACCTCGTGCTTCAGTTTGAGGTTTAGCTCGTTAAGCTGATCGTTGGCAACATAAGACGGACTGTCCAGCATGATATCGACGGCGTTCTGGTTCTTGGGAAAAGCGATGACCTCCCTTATGCTCCGCTCCCCGGCAAACAACATTACCAACCGGTCCAGCCCTATGGCAATACCGCCGTGGGGCGGCGCGCCGTATTCCAGTGCTTCTAACAGACCTCCGAACCGACTTGCCGTTTCCTCTTTGCTGTAACCGAGCAGGCCAAATATTTTTTCCTGGAGCTGCCGATTGTGGATCCTGATACTGCCGCTGCCAAGTTCGCAGCCGTTGCACACTACGTCGAAATGTTGCCCATGAACCCTGTCTGGTTCCGTATCCAGAAGCGATGCATCTTCCCGTCGGGGAGCAGTAAATGGATGGTGCATGGTGTCCCAATGATTCGTGGTCTCGTCCCACTCCAGGAGAGGAAAATCAAGTATAAAGGTAAAAGCCAACAGGTTAGCATCAGCCAGACTGAGCCGGTGCGCCATCTCGCGGCGCAACTCATCGAGCGTCTTGTTTACCACCTCCGGTCTGTCGGCCACTATAAGCAGAAGAGCCCCGGGCTTTGCCTCCAATCTACCGGCTATTCCTTCTAGCTGGTGATGAGTCAAATACTTGGCGGCTGCCGACTTCACTTCGTCCCCGGTTATCGTCCCTCCTGTGAAAGCCATGGTTGTCAGACCCTGAGCTCCATAGCCCTTTGCCAGATCAATCAGCTCGTCAAGCTGATGACGCGTATACTGACTGCAACCGGGGATGCATATTCCCTTCACCTTGCCGCCGTTGTCGAGAGCCGAGCGGAAGACCTGGAAGTCGGTGTCAGCGGCGATGTCTGATATGTCCTTGATTTCCAGGCCAAACCTGATGTCCGGCTTGTCCGTCCCGTACCTCTCCAGTGCTTCTTTGTAGGAGAGGTATGGAAACGGCTTCAGCAACTGCATATCGGGCTTGGTAGCCTCGACAAGCGATGTGAAAAGCTCCTCCATGAGCTCCAATATGTCCTGCACTTCGACGAAGCTCATTTCGAGGTCAAGCTGAGTAAACTCAGGCTGGCGATCTGCTCTGAGGTCTTCATCCCTGAAGCAACGGGCTATCTGGAAGTACTTGTCAAAGCCTGCTACCATGAGGATTTGCTTAAGCTGTTGGGGAGATTGGGGAAGGGCGTAGAATTTGCCGGGATTGACGCGACTGGGCACGAGATAGTCCCGTGCTCCTTCCGGCGTGCTCTTGATCAAAATAGGTGTTTCAATTTCGGCAAACCCTCTGGCATCAAGGAAATCACGAATAAACTTTATCATCCGGTGGCGCAACAGCAGGTTTTTCTTCACCCTTTCTCTTCTCAGGTACAGGTAGCGGTTTCTGAGGCAAAGTGATTCTTCGACCTCCTCATCTTCACTTACGTAGAACGGGGGTGTCTTCGCAGGATTGAGGATGATGGCCTTTTCTGCTATGACCTCAATGCCTCCGGTAGCCAGCTTGGGATTCTCCGTGCCTTTGGGGCGGGGAAAGACCTCTCCCGTGACCTGAATTACGTACTCGGTACGGAGCGAACCAGCTACCTGATACGCCTCTTGCGATGCCTGGGGATTGAAAACTACCTGGACTATGCCTTCCCGGTCACGCAGGTCGATGAATACCTTCCCGCCGTGGTCACGACGCCGGTGCACCCAGCCAGCCAGGGTTACCTTCCGTCCGACATGATCTTCTCGCAGCTCACCACAGTTATGGGTTCTGAGCAAAGATGTTCTCCTTCTCTGGATGGGCATTATAGCTTATGAGAGGCTTGCTTTCAAT
>CAYSBO010000049.1:0-8113 GCA_964429285.1 uncultured Dehalococcoidales bacterium
CAGGAAATACCACGAAGAACACATAAAGGTATCCATAGTGTCGGTTTCTCTCCGCGCCGGTCCAGAACATTGGGGACATGTGGTATCGACAAAAGCTGAGCAATGTTTGAGAGGAGATTCCCCAGTTGGCTTGAATTCTGCATCAGGAGGAAGCAAAACAGGTAGATCCTTCTCCGGGACAGGAACTACTCCACACCTGTCACAATAGATGATAGGGATGGGCGCCCCCCAGTACCTCTGCCTGGAGATCAGCCAATCGCGAAGGCGGTAAATAACCGAACGCTTGCCCCAGCCATTCTCCTCTAGTAAGGCACAGATTGCTTCATACCCTTGGTTGCTGGGTAAGCCAGTGAAGTTCCCAGAATCTACCATTGTACCTGGCCCGGTGTAAGGTTCCGTCAACTCCTCGCCCGACCAACCTGGAGGAGCAATGACCGTTCGCACAGGCAGGTTGTACTTTCTGGCAAATTCAAAATCTCGCTCATCATGAGAAGGAACGGCCATTACCGCGCCGGTGCCGTAAGTCGGCAATACATAATCAGTAATCCAGACAGGCACTTGCTCTCCGTTGAGTCGATTGGTTACATAGCTCCCCAGAAAGACGCCTGTCTTCTCCCTGACCAGTGCTAGGCGTTCGTACTCGGTTTGCTGCTGACAGTGCGCAACATATTCCCTTACCTCGGCTTCGTGCTCGGGAGTAGTCAAGTGAGGAACCAAAGGATGTTCTGGGGCCAGGAGGAAGAAAGTCACCCCAAAAACGGTGTCAGGGCGGGTGGTGAATACTCTTATCTCTCTCTCCTCGGGGCCTTCGTGCTCCAGCCCAAAGGAAATTTCAGCCCCTTCGCTCTTGCCTATCCAGTTCCTCTGCATTATGTTTATGCGTTCCGGCCAATCCAGGCGACTGTGATCCAGAAGTTGCTCTGCGTATCTGGTAATACGCAAGAACCATTGGTTCAGCGCTTTCTTGGTCACCGGGGTACCGCATCTCTCGCAAGAACCTTCCCCTACCACTTGTTCATTGGCCAGCACTGTCTGGCATCTGGGACACCAGTTGACTGTTGCTTCACCCCGATAGGCGAGACCAGCGTGATACAGTTTAAGAAAGAACCACTGTGTCCACTTATAGTAATCTGGCAAGCAAGTCACTATTTCGCGGTTCCAGTCATATATGGCACCTATGCTTCTGAGTTGCTTACGCATATTCTCGATGTTCCTCATGGTCCAGTCATAAGGATGAATTCCATGGCTGATGGCGGCGTTTTCTGCTGGTAACCCAAAAGCATCAAAGCCCATAGGATGCAGTACATTGTAGCCCTGCATCCTCTTGAAT
The DNA here is from genome assembly GCA_964429285.1 of uncultured Dehalococcoidales bacterium. Classification (GTDB taxonomy): domain Bacteria; phylum Chloroflexota; class Dehalococcoidia; order GIF9; family AB-539-J10; genus RBG-13-51-36. Next base: position 1,331 of record CAYSBO010000049.1, read on the forward strand.
CTGGCATGGGTGTCTGACGGCGCCATGGCGTACCAATGACCAATGTGAAGGTCTCCCGAAGTATAGGGGAACATGGTTAGGGCGTAGAATTTGGTACGCTCCTTATCTTCCGTTACTTCATAGATATGGTCAGCCGCCCACCTTCGCTGCCATTTGCTTTCAATCTGCCGAGGGCTATATTTGCGCACCATATCTGCAAAGTTTACCTCAATTCCGAGTGAATTGAAAGTATTTGGCGAGAACACGGCACTGGTGCAAGTCAGCGACCGTCTATCTCTACTCGAAGTACGGTCTAGAGCTTGGGCATCCGGAGGAGGAAGTGTTGAATCACAATTCGACCCCGAAGTAACCAACCCCTGGATATCTGTCTTGCAGATCATACCCAGAAGGCTATCGGTATGGTCGGAAAACGCAACCGTAAAGACGGGGTCTGCCACCGCATGGATTTGGGGCAGAGACAATGAGCGCCGCTGGGGCCGTCAAACTGCCCAACGAGGGGCGATAACGCAGCTGTAAATGTTCAGGCTTTCCCTATTCTGAACACTTTGGTGCCACAAAGGGGACACACACCTTGTATCGCTGGTCTGCGGTTCTTCAGCGTCACCTGCTGTGGGTTTCTTATGTCGACTTTCTTCCTGCACTTCATACAATAAGCAGTTGCCATCATGCCCTCCTTTAGGTTTTGTACACCGTATATTGTTACTATAAGACGAGAACGTTGTCAATACCTCCTGGGCCTTGGGAGCAGCACGGTCGATCCTTGGCAACCTAACTTGCGCTGTCGATCTCCTGGCTGGGAATATTGTGTGGCAGACTTGTGGCTCAGTAGCCTAATGCTGGGCGGGAACTTCAGAAGGTACTTCGGCAGCCGGTTTTCTCAGAAGCAGTGAGCCCACCATACCCACCCCGGAGACGGCAGTGGCCAGGATAAAGGAGGAAACAAAAGAGCCCGTAAGGTCAGCCAGGTAACCTCCTACAGCCGGCCCCAGAGCCTGGCCAATACCGAAGAAAAGTGTGATAAAGCCCAGTCCAGCGGGAGCAAGTCGAGGGCCTACATAGTCGCCTGCCGTGGCTGCCATAATGGTCGGGATGCTCCAGGCGCTCAGGCCGAAAAGGAAAACAGAAACGTAGAACGCCGGAAGCGTATCAAAAAGGGCGAAAATCAGATAGGACGAGCCCAGGGTAAGGTAAGCTAGCGCTGCCCCACGATTCCTTCCCAGGCGGTCAGATATGCCACCCCAGATAATGCCGCAAAAAGCACTGAGACCCCCTACCAGTGCCCACAGATAGCCTACCAGGACAGGGCTAACAAGCATTTCATCGGAGAGAAAGGCTTTGAAGAAAGTCATGTAGATGACGTATGAAAACCCATACATTAAATAGACCAACCCCAGGAACCAGACCTCCTTGACCCTGTAGATCAGCCCCCATCGCAAATTAGGTGGAGGTTTCCTCCCGGCAGTCCCTGACGAGCCGGGGGTGGAGGTAGGGGACGAAGGGCTGCCGGATGAGGAAGGGTTCTGCTCTCCGTGGGGTTTCGCCTGGACGGAAGATCCCACCTGCTGCAGACCTAAATCCTCTGGCCGGTCGCGGAGCAAAAGATAACCAACAAGAGCTACCAGAAGCACGGCACCGCCCAGATAGTACCAGGAATACCTCCATCCGTCAGCGCCGTAAGTGAGTAGAATGTGGGGAACGATGAGCCCTCCTAGAAGTGTGCCCACTCCAATTCCGCCGGAGACAATGCCTGTGGCGAAACCCCGCCTGCGCATGGTAAACCAGATAGAGCCCAAAGCCATAGCTGGCACATACGCTCCTCCGTTTCCCAGGCCAGTCAGAAGGCGCATGGCAAAAGCCCATTCCATGGAATGGGCAATCCCTGTCAGCAGCATGCTGATACCCATGAGCACCAGGGAAAGAGAAATAACCCGGCGGATACCGTATCTCGAGGCCAGAAAACCACCGATAATGGCGAAAAGCAGGTAGCCAATGAAATTGCCGGTAGAGAGCAGGCCAGCCTGGGTATAGGTGAGTCCCAGTCCCTCCTTCATCTCGGGAAGTATAAGGGTGTACGACATCCTGCCAAAGCCGTGGGCAGCAATAGTAGCGAGCATCCCAGTGAAGATGACAATCCAACCGTAGTGAACTCGACTACCTTGTTCCTTTCCGCTCATCGATCAACACCTCCCTCCAGGTAAGAGGCTCTGCCTTTGTATCACATAAAGCCCAAGCACCGCAGTTCCGATCACATAGCCTGCACAACTCTGTGCAAGGTGGATACTGTAATCTGTGGTATGATACCAGAGATTACAGATTTTTGACTAGTCTAATGGAGTGGGCAGCGGCAAGAAATGTGCAGCGGGCTGTTGTGTAAAAGGATGTGGCGAGGGGGTTAAGACAAGCTAGATAACAGTCGCAGTGCCGTATCCAATCGGTGCAGGGATTTCTCTTTTCCCAGCACTGCCATGGTCTGAAACAGTGGTGGGGCGGCGGTTCGCCCCGTAACAGCTACCCTTAGCAGACCGAAGAGTTCCCTTGTACTTAGATTCAGCTCTGTGGCGAGGGGGCGCAGGGCAGCCTCAAGTGTGGCGGAATCCCACCTGGTTACATCTTCTAAACTCCGTAAAGCACCTGTGAGAGCCTGGGTAGCAACTTCGGCATCAAGGCCCCCGGCTAGAAGGAGGCCCGTATCGTACTGAAGGTCGTCGACGAAGAAAAAGCTAGCGAGCTGAGGGACCTCAGCTAGAGTCTTGGCTCGCTCTTGAATGAGAGACAAGATGCGGTTGACATAACCTGTGTCCAGGGGCCGGTCTACCGATTCCGGCAAATCCCTTTCTAGAAACGGCATGGCTCGCTGGCCAAATTCCTCCAGACTGAGCTGACGCAGGTAAACCCCATTCATCCACTCTAGTTTCTCTTTGTTGAAGATGGCCGCGGTTTTGCCTACCCTTTCCAGAGAGAAATGCTTTATCAACTCTTGCCGGGACAGTAATTCAGTCCGATCATCAAGGGACCAGCCCAACAGGGCTAAGAAATTGGTCATTGCGTCGGGAAGGTATCCTTGCCTCTGATACTCGGTTATGGTGGTAGCACCATGTCTTTTGGACAGCTTGGCGCGGTCGGATCCCAGGATCATGGGCAGATGAGCGAATTGCGGGGGTTGCCAGTCTAGAGCCTGGTAGAGTAGAACATGCCGTGGGGTGCTGGAGAGCCACTCGTCAGCTCTCAGGACATGAGAGATAGCCATCGAGTGGTCATCGACCACGTTGGCGAGGTGATATGTGGGGAACCCATCGGACTTGAGCAGGACGAAGTCGTCTAAGGTATCGTGCTTGAAAGTCACCGGACCACGGATCAAGTCATATACAGTGGTCTCGCCTTCAAGAGGCGTTTTGAAGCGCATCACAGGGACAACACCAGTAGCCTCTAGCTCCGTCCTTTCGTTCTGCGTCAAATCTCGACAGCGGCGATCATATTTCGGTGGCTGTTTACGTTTTATCTGTTCCTGACGCATCGTCTCTAGTCGCTGTTGAGAGCAGAAGCAAGGGTATACATGGCCTCCTCGAAGTAATTTGTGGATAGACGCATGGTAATTGGTAAGCCGCTGTGACTGGTGGTAAGGCCCTTCGTCCCAATCCAGTCCGAGCCACTGCAAGCTCTCCAGTATTGTTTCCACTGCGCCTTCTACCTTGCGAGCAACGTCAGTATCTTCAATTCGCAAGATGAACTTGCCGCCGTGATGCCGAGCGAAAAGCCAGTTGAATAGGGCGGTCCTGATGTTCCCTAGATGAGGATGGCCTGTAGGACTGGGCGCAAAACGAAGTCTAACCGACGTTTCCAATTCAGACTGCACTGTGCTGCTTCTTACGTCGCCGTCTTACTTGGAGAGGATCTGGTGCAGCTTACCCAGCCGTTCTAAGTGTTTTCTGAGCCTCTGAGCGAGCTGCTCAACTTGATTCAAGGCATTCTTAGTATCTTCTATCTCGGTGGTTATCTTGAACAAAGTCTCACTCTGCCGTTCGCCTAACTCAGTTTCAAACTCTGTCAGTTCCTTTATCCCAACCTCTGCCATTAGCCTGGACAGGAGGGAGTTCTCTCTGCTCGCTTGCTCTCCGGAGCGTTCGTCATAGGGCTTCATCTCTTTAGTCCCCTTCTTTTCTGGTTTCTATCCACACCTAGTCTGCGAAAATTCTAACATAGCCTAGTCTGTTAGACAATACTCGAAGTTACAAATGGTGACGGTTCTTTGGTGGATTATGCAAATCCTGTCGTTTTCTGTATATTAAGAGCTGTATTCTTGTACTACGGTGGTTGGATTCTATGCCTGAGTTCAAAATAGTCGCGGATTTTCGTCTGACCGGAGATCAGCCCCAGGCGGTCAACAAGCTGGTTGAGGGTTTGAACAAGCGGTACAGGGAGCAGACATTGCTTGGCGTGACTGGCAGCGGCAAGACATTCACCATGGCTAGCATAATCGAGAGAATACAAAAGCCGACTCTGGTTATTTGTCACAATAAGACTCTGGCAGCTCAGCTAGCAACTGAGTTCAGAGAGTTTTTTCCTCAGAATGCTGTGGAATATTTTGTAAGCTACTATGACTATTATCAGCCGGAGGCCTATATTCCCAGCACTGACCTCTATATTGAGAAAGAAACCGACATAAATGAGGAGATTGACAAACTACGCCACGCTGCTACCAGGGCGCTGTTCACGCGGCGAGACGTGGTTATTGTTGCCTCGGTATCCTGCATTTATGGCCTGGGCGCGCCGGAAGAATATCATAGCTTCGTTCTCACCATTGAGAAGGACAAGCAGTATAAGCGAGACAAGTTGGTTCGCCGCTTGGTAGATATGCAATACGAGAGAAATGACTATGACTTCACGAGAGGTAGATTCCGTATTCGAGGCGACACTCTGGAGATTCAGCCGGCGTATGAAGAAACGGCCCTTAGAATCGAATTCTGGGGGGATGATGTTGAGCGCATTGTGGAGGTCGATCCTTTGACTGGTGAGGTGCTGGGCTATCGTGACCGGGTGGATATCTACCCGGCGAAACACTTTGTTACCTCTAGGGCAAAACTGCTGGCAGCAATCGAGGATATAAAAGCTGAGCTAGAGGAAAGGTTGAAAGAACTGAGAAGCCAGGAGAAACTGGTGGAGGGCCAACGGCTTGAGGCGCGGACCAATTACGATATCGAAATGCTTCAGGAGATGGGGTATTGCGCCGGAGTGGAAAACTACTCTCGGCATCTCCAGCGGCGGGCGCCGGGGAGCAGTCCCTGGACTTTGCTGGATTACTTTCCAGGTGACTTCCTGCTGTTTGTCGACGAATCGCACATGACCCTGCCCCAGATTAGGGGCATGTACCATGGTGATATTTCTCGGAAGCAAGTACTGGTTGACTATGGTTTTCGTCTCCCTTCAGCCGTCGACAATCGGCCGTTGAATTTTGAGGAATTCGAAGGGTCGGTCAACCAGGTCATTTACGTTTCCGCCACGCCCAGGCCTTATGAATGTGGGCGTAGCCAACAAGTAGTGGAACAATTGGTACGGCCTACCGGTTTGCTGGAGCCTACCGTTGAGGTCAAGCCGGTCAGGGGGCAGATCGATGACCTTATCCATGAAATAGAGAGGAGAGTAGCCAGGAAGGAGCGCTGTTTGGTTACTACGTTGACTAAGCGAATGGCGGAGGAACTAAGCGAGTACCTAAGAGAAATGGGGGTAAAGACTCAATACTTGCATTCGGAGATAGAAACCCTAGATAGAGTGGCAATCCTGCGCGATCTCCGGCTGGGCGTGTACGACGTGGTAGTAGGCATTAATCTCCTTCGTGAGGGATTGGACCTACCTGAGGTGAGCCTGGTGGCCATACTGGATGCTGACAAAGAAGGCTACCTCAGGTCGGAGGAAGCGCTTATTCAGACCATGGGGCGTGCTGCCAGACACCTGAATGCTCACGTCATAATGTATGCCGATACTGCTACCAGGTCGATGCGGGGAGCAATAGATGAAATCAGCCGCCGTCGACAGGTCCAGGCAGCTTACAACGAGGAGCATGGTATAACCCCCCAGGGTATCAAAAAGGCGATTACGGATATAACCGAGAGGGTTCAAGTGGTGGCTGAGACAAGGACTCCTTATACAGTCACTCCTATTTCCAAAATGGAAATCAGCCGGCTCATCAAGCAACTGGAATCTGAAATGAGGACAGCAGCCAAGAATCTAGAGTTTGAGAAAGCTGCCATTATCCGCGACCGCATTATTGAACTTAGGAAAGACGAAGAAGTGATTTCGCCTGTGGCGAGAAACCGCAATGAAATCGGGGATAGGGCATCTTAAAGCTGTTCCTCAAACCTACTAGCTAGTTCCCATCGGAACAGATCGGTCCTTCTTTATCACACCGTCCGCACGTAATGGTTTGATCCGTAGGTTTACGCCGTTCTGCTTGAGAACGAAGTTGCGGGGCTCTTAGCGGGACTGTGGCATAGTCACCGCGATGTCGGGTTAGCACAGGTGACTTTGAACACAGTACCCGCGGTTCGTATCGAGTATCTGGTCGGTCGGGTCTGGCCAGTGGCCCAGTACTAAGGTGCCAGAATAATGAGTACGTAAGGGTGATTGACGCTTCTCAAGAAGGTGGGGCATAGTATGGTATACCTGAGTAGTTTCAGAGGAAGCACATATGCCTGTTATCATAAACGACCAAACCTATTACAGGACAGCTGAGGTCTGCCGGATGGTGGGTGTGAGCAGAAATACCCTGTTCAGGTGGATAAGAGAGGG
>CAYSBO010000050.1:0-3030 GCA_964429285.1 uncultured Dehalococcoidales bacterium
TATCCTATGCCAGAATCGTCCTCTAGCACAGATTGAATTTCCGGGCCGCTTTGTTAAAGCCAGCAACCGAACCTTCTATGGTGCGGTCGTCAACACAGTATACCAACCGGAAATACCCCGGCGTACCGAACCCGCGACCGGGCACGACGAGTACATTCAACTGGAGCAACTCATTAACAAAAGCCACGTCGTCCTCCAGCGGCGATTTAGGGAACATGTAGAAAGCACCGCCTGGCTTCACCACAGAATACCCCATCTCAACAAGATTCCTGTACAGAAAGTCCCTCTTTCTCTGATACTCAGCTACCGAAACAGTGGCCCCTTGCACATTTTGCAGCACCCTCTGCATTAAAGCCGGCGCATTGACAAACCCCAGTATGCGATTACAGAAAATAACACCGTTCACCAATTCCTGCCGATTACTGCACTCGGGATTTACTGCAACATAGCCAATACGCTCTCCGGGAAGAGAAAGGTCCTTGGAATGAGAGGCTATAGCGATGCTGTTACGATAATGGTGAAACACAGGCACATACTCCAAGCCGTCGTACAAAATCTTCCGATATGCTTCGTCGCTCATAAGGAAAATCTGTGTGCCATGCTGCTTCTCTTTCTCGGCAAGCAGTCTTCCGAGTTCATGCACAACCTTATCGCTGTAGACGACACCGGTCGGATTATTGGGGGAATTAATAATCACGCCTTTCGTTTTGGGGGTAATAGCAGCATCGAGGGCATCGAGGTCCGGCAAAAAGTGCTCATCTGTGGGCAAGGCCCTGGTAACTCCACCGTGGTTATCTATATAGTTGCCAAACTCCATGAAGTAGGGAGCAAATACAATCACCTCTTCACCGGGGTTAAGAATAGTTTTCAGCACCACATTCAGTCCCCCCGCAGCCCCGCAGGTCATCACTATATCGCCGGCCCCGAACTCAACGCCGGTCTCACGTGATAGTTGGGTTGCCACAGCAGTCCTCGTTCCCAGGTAACCGGCGTTCTCCATATACCTGTGCATCCCCGGAGCCGGATTATTCACCAGGCGGCTCAGTTCTCTTTCAAACTCAGGCGGAGGCTCCATCATCGGGTTGCCCAGTGAAAGGTCAAAAACATTGCCTTCTCCCAGGCGCTTTTTCAGGCTAGCCCCCTCCTCGAACATCTTCCTCACCCAGGAAGCTCCGGTCATACGGGTACGCACATTATCTGATAGTGACACGCGCTACCTCCTCCCTGGCCCTAGCGCCTATGGCGCCGGTTTCGCCACTCTCGGTAGTACCCGAGATCTCCTGGTGGGCATTCATAGCAGTAGTGCCGTCACCTGCAACAACAATCGCCATGGGGCACCATTATACACTGCATAGTTCACACCAGCAAAGACAGCGACTTTCTTTTGTCGCCATATGCATGTTAAGATATGCAATTCGAAGTTCTTAGTTGAGGGAGTCCATGCGCATCGATGTTTTCTGCCTCTTCCCTGACATGTTTACCTCCCCGCTCAACCAGAGTATCGTCAACCGGGCTCGGGAGCGAGGATTGGTGAACGTGGTAATCCATGACATTCGCGATTACTCACACGACAAACATCACACTGTGGATGACTACCCCTACGGCGGCGGCCCCGGTATGGTACTGAAGCCAGAGCCTATCTTTGAGGCCGTGGAGGCCACAAAACAGCAACTGGGTGTGAATGGAATTCCCATCATATTGCTTACCCCTCAGGGCAGGCTCTTTTCCCAGTCAGTTGCCCAAGAACTTGCTCTCCACCCCCATATTATTTTGCTTTGCGGCCACTACGAAGGCCTGGATGAGAGAGTGTGCGAGCATCTGGTTACCGATGAAATCAGCATCGGAGATTACGTACTTAGCGGGGGAGAAATACCGGCCCTGGTAGTGATCGACACTCTGGTGAGACTCATACCAGGCGTGCTCGGTTCACAGGAATCAGCCGACCATGATTCTCACAGCAACGGACTTCTAAAATACCCCCAGTACACCAGACCCCCGGTATACCGAGATTGGGCAGTACCCTCAGTCTTGCTGTCGGGAAATCACAGCGAGATTGCTCAATGGCGACGCCGTCAAGCCATCCTGCGTACGGCCAAACGGCGTCCTGATCTTCTGAAGAAAGGCAGCTTCTGCGACGAGGAAAGAAAATGGATGTCAGAGAATTCGTTAAACCCAAGATGAATCCCAACATTCCCCAAATCTCACCCGGCGACACGGTCAAGGTCAGTCTGAAGACCGTAGAAGGGGATAAAGAGCGGCTGCAGCACTTCCAGGGGGTGGTGATTGGAATGAGGAAAGGTGTTGATGGTGGGAGCTTCACCGTAAGGCGCGTGTCTTACGGCATTGGAGTGGAACGTACTTTTCCCTTCCAGTCTACTTCAGTGCAGAATGTGGAGGTGCTCAGGCACGGCCAGGTGCGCCGAGCCAAGCTCTATTACATGCGCAGGCTCAGCGCCAAGCGGGCTCGACTGAAGGAAAGACGGGAGAAGGTAACCGAGCAGGCTACGCCTCAAGAAGAACAGTCCTCTGAATGAGCTACGCCGAGGTGGCAGTCAATTCGCCGGCGGGCCGGTCAACTTTTTGCTATGCCCTCCCGGCGGGGTTAGATACTAAGGTCGGGCAAGCGGTATGGGTGCCCTTTGGCCCCAGGACTGTTCAAGGAATTGTTGTCGAGTTAACCGACCAGCCCTCGGTGGAGACAACCAGGGAAATAACCGACGCCGTTATTGCTCATCCCGTGCTTTCCTCTCTCCAAATAGAGCTTGCCCGGTGGATAAGTGAACGCTATCTTTCGCCTCTTTTCGACGCCCTGGCCTTGATGCTGCCTCCAGGATTCGGGAGGCGGACTGCTACCTACCTTCAAGCAGCGGATCCCCAGGTCGATTTGTCATCCCTGACCCCGGAACAAAGGAGAGTCCTGCACATTATCACAGGAGAGAAGAAGGCAAGCCTGCTTGAGTTGGAGAAGGCAGTCGGCACAAGGAAAGCGAGGCAAATCACCGACCAGCTGCTGGCCCGTCAGCTAATTAC
>CAYSBO010000050.1:3130-7976 GCA_964429285.1 uncultured Dehalococcoidales bacterium
CTGCTCTTCGGTGTTACCGGCAGCGGCAAAACCGAGATTTACCTGCGGGCCCTGGCCCAGGTTGTTGCCGCCGGTAAGCGAGGCATTTGCCTCATCCCCGAAATCGCCTTGACCCGACAAACGGTAGAGAGGTTTGCCAGCCGCTTTCCCGGACGCGTGGCAATACTGCATAGCGGTCTTTCCCCGGGAGAACAGTTCGACACGTGGCAATGGATAACGGAGGGAAATTGTGACGTGGTCATTGGACCGAGGAGCGCTTTGTTTGCGCCGGTGCCCGACCTCGGCCTCATCATCATCGATGAGGAACACGAATGGACGTATAAACAAGAAGATAAGTCGCCTCGCTATCATGCCCGGGACGTAGCCATCAAACTGGCCCAGCTTAGTGATGCTGTTGTCATTCTGGGCAGTGCTACTCCCGATGTTGGCAGTTTCCATAAGGCACAACAAGGGGAATATCGACTTGTACAGCTAGAGGAGAGAATCACCCCCCTTGGTTATTCGCCCCTCCCCCAAGTAAGCATAGTGGACTTGAGGGAGGAGCTTAAGGCCGGACACAGGAGCCCGTTAAGTCGCTCCCTACTGACCGCCATGGAAGAAACGCTGGCACAGGGGGAGCAGGCAATTCTCTTTCTGAACCGCCGGGGTACTGCTACTTTTGTCCGTTGTCGCAACTGTGGCTTTGTCTTTCGCTGTCCCCGCTGCTCCATAGCCCTTACCTACCATTCTGTGGAGAGAAAACTGGTCTGCCATCGCTGCCACTATTCTATGCACATCCCCCAGAACTGCCCACAATGTTTTCAGCGCCATCTCCGTTTTCTGGGCATCGGCACGCAGAGAGTGGAAGAGGAGGTAAATCGCTTCTTCCCCCAAGCGAGATTGCTTCGCTGGGACAGAGACGTGATTACCAGAAGATATGCTCACGAAGAGGTATTGAAGAGCTTTCGCGACCACAGGGCAGACGTTCTCATAGGCACCCAGATGATAGCCAAGGGACTAGACCTGCCTGATGTGACCCTGGCCGGGATAATCAGTGCCGATACTGGCCTGAATTTCCCCGATTTCCGCAGCGGGGAGCGCACCTTTCAGCTCCTCTGCCAGGTGGCCGGCCGGGCCGGTCGTGGGGTAAAGGCAGGAAAAGTCATCATCCAGACCTATTCCCCGGACAACTACACTGTTCAGGCTGCTGCCCAACATGATTATCTGACCTTCTATAACAGAGAAATAGACTACCGCCGCCGATACAATTATCCCCCTTTTACCCGACTGGTCCGCCTGGTCTACAGGCATACCAACGAGGCGTTGTGTCGTCGCGAGGCTGAAAGGGTGCGGCTGGCTCTTGAACAAAGGGCACAGGAGGATATCGTTGACTTCGACCTCATTGGTCCTGTGCCCGCTTTTGCCTCCAGGGCCAGAGGCAGGTATCGGTGGCAACTTTTTCTCCGTGGCCCGGACCCAACCCGGATACTATCCCAGGTCAGTTTGCCACAGGGCTGGACTATAGATGTCGATCCGGTAGGGATGGTTTGATTTCGCAGTCAGAACTCTCGCCTGTTTTCCAGCGCCTGCCCCAGGGTCAGGTCATCGGCGTATTCCAGCTCAGCACCGAAGGGCAAACCGCGAGCCAGGCGGGTGACTCGAACGCCCAGGGGGGCGATGGTCCGCTGCAGGTACATGGCCATGGTTTCACTCTCTACGTTGGGATTGGTTGCAACAATCACTTCGGTTACCGAACCATCTTTCAGGCGGGCCAGAAGTTCCTTCACCTTCAGGTCTTCAGGCCCCACACCCTGTGACGGGCTGATAGTTCCGTGAAGTACGTGATAGACACCGTTGTATTTCCCCGTCTGCTCCAGAGGAAGGATGTCTGAAGGTCTCTCTACAACACAGATTTTGGAATGGTCGCGTTCTTCGTCCTGGCAAATGCGGCAGGGGTCAGAATCGGTGTTGTTGAAACAGACCGAACAAAGCTTCACCTTTTCCTTTAGCGTAAGAATGGCCTCGGCCAAAGCCTTAGCTTGACTATCGGAGCTGCGCAGGAGATAATAGGCCAGCCTCTGAGCACTCTTCGGCCCGATTCCAGGGAGTCTATTCAGTTCCTCAATCAGTCTCGCTATGGGCTCAGCAACAAATCTCATCTTTCCTGACCCTTTGCCTTCTTGCTGCCTGCGGCGTCGCCAAAGCCTCCCCGATGTTGGATAGCTCCAGCTTCATGGGAGCTTTCTAGAGTAAGCCCGGTATATTGAGTCCGCCTGTCAGCTTACCAAGATGCTTGCTGGCAAGCTCCTGTGACCTGGTAATTGCTTCGTTGACGGCGGCTGTGACCAAATCCTGCAGTAACTCAACATCTCCTGCCTCTACTGCTTCCGGAGATATCTCTACCGAGTGAACCTTCTGGTGTCCATCCAGCACCACTTTGACGGCACCACCCCCGCTGGTGGCTTCCACAGTCATGCTGCCAAGTTCTTCCTGGGCTTTAGCCAGCTTTGCCTGAAGTTGCTGGGCCTGACGCAATATCGATTTGTCCATATGTCTCCTCTGATTCCGCTTGGCTCCGGACTACAAGTCCTCCTCACTGATCCTGGCTCCCATTTCCAGAGCAGCTTTCACTACCGGGTTCTGTGTCCTGTCATCGGGCGGAGCTTCCCTCTTATAGTCTACCAGGACACAGCGTATCTTATAGCGCCGCCCAAAAACCTCCTCCAGCTTCTTTTCTACCAGGTGCCGGTACTTGGTGTCTTCGATTTTCTCCTTGTGGAAAGAGTAGTAGAAGCCCAGCACCAGCGTATCGTCCTCAAGAGCCACAGGGTCGCAAGCGCTGCGCAAAAACGCATCCAGATTGCCACTGGAACCTTCTCCTCGCAAGGACTCGATGAACTCCTTCCAGCGACCCCGTAGATAGTCAATGTCCTGCGAGGCTTCTTCGCCTGCAACTTCGGTTTCCTCCACCACCTCGGTGGTCTCAACAACCTCGAACACCTCCGCAGGTTCAACTGAAGCGGCCTGTTCCTGTTCCGGGGATGAAGACAGGGCACAATCCAGCAAGGCCAGTTCTAGAGGCAATGCGGAATAATTGTCACTTCGAAAGTCTATGCTGGAGAAAGCTTTGACTGCCTTGAGCAAATGCTCCAGCCTGACACTGGCCGCAAGATTGCCCATCTCGGCCAGGTCTTCGGCGGTAATATCCAAGGCCTCTTCGCATCGGGACTTGGCCAGCAGCAATCCTCGAAAGTATTCCACCAGGCCCAGGTTAAACTGGCGCAGGTCAACACCGTCGCTATTAAGGCTATTTATGACTTTCAACCCGGCCGCCACATCCCCACTAACTACACATTGTGCTAGCTGCCTGACCCGGGAATCGCGGCTAACCCCCAGCTCCGCTTGAACCCGACCAGGCTCGATTTCACTGCCGTAGTAGGCAATCATCTGCTGTAGAATATTCTCAGCGTCCCGAAGGCTCCCTGTAGCAGCACGAGCAATAAGCTTCAGGGAATCGGGCTCAACATGAATTCCCTCTTTCTCGCATACCAGTTTGAGCTTATCCATTATCTCGGTCTGCCCGAGGCGACGGAAATTGAACCGCTGGCACCTGGATACTATGGTGGGGATGACCTTGTGCGCTTCTGTAGTAGCCAAAACAAAAATCACATGCCCGGGCGGTTCTTCCAGTGTCTTCAACAGGGCATTACAGGCTGCCTCGGTAAGCATGTGGACTTCGTCTATTATGTATACCTTGTAGCGAGCAATGGTAGGAGCGTAATTTGCCTTTTCCCTGAGACTGCGGATTTCGTCGATACCCCGATTACTGGCGGCATCTATTTCTATTACATCCAGAGCCCTGCCCTCAGCGATTGCACGACACATATCGCAAACGTTGCAGGGCTCGCCGCCTGCCTGGTCAGGACAGTTAACCGCTTTGGCCAGGATACGTGCAGTGCTGGTCTTGCCTGTACCCCGCGGGCCGCAAAAGAGATAAGCGTGAGCGATCTTGCCGCTCGCCACAGCATGACGCAGCGTCTGAGTTACAGGCTCCTGCCCCACTACCTCGCTCAAGGTCTGCGGTCGCCACTTGCGGTAGAGAACTTCGGAACCCATGGATTAAAGCCTATTATACCACCGTCCACTCAATCTCCAAAGGAGAATTTCGCGCCAAGGCAGGGGTAGGGAATCAATTTTCTGCACGATACTCGGCGGCTTACCGCAGTGCAGTGGCGCACGGAATGGCAGGATCTGCTTTGCCAGGACGCTACCTCTGCGACCCTAGAGAGCTACCTGATCTTCCAGTCTCGACGCTCAGAGTTCTCAGCGCCTTTACTTGCTGATTTGCTTCTCAGCCCAGTCGCCCGCCCAGGGTACCTTCCACATCTTGCCCGTGCCTGCCTGAATCAAAAGGATAATCCACAAGATCAGCATCATAATCCAGATAATGGTGCCCAGCACTCCGGCAAGAATCGCAAGGCCGTACGAAAAGGTGGCGGCCGCAATTGCTCCCAGTATTGTGGACAACACAAGATGGGCTACCGTCAGCACACCAAATGTCATAATGGATTGCCAGGCATGGAACTTGACATAGGTGCTCTTCTTCTCCAGCACCACAAACACTATCCCCGTTATCCAGCCAGCCACATAGCAAAGAAGCCCGGCTACATTGGCCGATAGTCCTGTGCTGCTCTCTGCTTCAGGCGTACCCCCACCTTCACTCGGCGTTGCGGCAACGCCAAGTGCACCGCCACACTTGGAGCAAAACTTGGCCCCATCGGGATTTTCTGCACCACATTTAGGACAAAACATAGTTGCCTCCTTGGATGGGAAATGTACAACACACGCTAACAATAAGTCAATAGTC
>CAYSBO010000051.1:0-7938 GCA_964429285.1 uncultured Dehalococcoidales bacterium
CTCAAGCCCATCCAGGTCCGGCAGCATGAGGTCAAGGACAATGAGGTCCGGGCGGCTTTCTCGAGCCAGGCGCAGAGCTTCGATACCATCGTAAGCGGTCAAAACAGAGTGTCCGTCCCGCCTCAGGTATAGCTGCACCAGCTCTACCGTCTTCACATCATCATCCACAACCAGAACAGTCCTGCGCGCCATCTGCCCTTCTCCTGGCGATGCTTCACACCCCCAATACATAATATATCAAAAATGTTAAGAGATTGTTAGGACAGATCTGACCACAGCATCATAGTCTTGCTGAGTTAGAAATATGGTAAAATCCCAGGTAATGCAAAGGACACCTTATACGATCCGTCCTATGGAGTACGGGGATATTCCCCAGGTGGCCCAAATCGACAGGGAGGCTTTTCCCGGGGAATGGGTATTCAGGTCTCAAGCATCATACAAGCGTGACCTCGACAATCCATTCGTCCGCTACATAGTGGCCTGTACAAAGGGGAACGTGCCTGAATCCGAGGCACAGGCGGAGCCGAAACCGTCCTGGTTCAAGCGGCTATTCAATCATGACCGTGGTCTTGAGGCACCGGAATACGTAATAGGATTCACCGGCTTCTGGATGATGATGCATGAAGCGCATATCATTGCCATCGGAGTAAGAGATAGCTATCGTCGCCTGGGGATAGGGGAGGCTTTGCTCATCGCCACAATTGAACTGGCTGCCACATTGGATTCCAGTGTAGTGACTCTGGAGGTGCGTGCTTCTAACAAGATAGCCCAGGAACTTTACAAGAAATATGGTTTCCAGGTAGCGGGGAGGCGTACGAAGTATTATTCCAGCGATGGAGAGGATGCCATAATCATGAGTACCGACAATATCGGCTCCCCTTCATTTCAAGCGTCTTTTCAGCAGTTGAAAAAAGCCCATGCCCGGAGACAGCGCCAGATTTTTGCTCAGGTTCACTGACCATATTTGTTCAGGATAGCCTTGAACGACTCAATAACCAACTCTAGCTGCTGCCTGTCGGCGGCAAAGGTGGATAGCTTGAAAGACTTCGCCATGCCCGGCTGTGGCCCCCAGATGCCCCTCTCCTTCAATTCTTTATACAGGAAATATCCCCTCTCCCGGACGCGCCTGGAGATCTCATAGAGGACAGGTGATTCAAAGTACAGCAAGTCGTGTCTGTGCGGCTTTTCGCCCAGTTGTTTGAAGCCTAGTGTCTCCAGCTCAGAGGAAAACCACTGTGCTTTGGATACCTGCTCATCCCAATGCTGGACTCTCTCTTTCACCTCTGGAAAGGACGCCATGAGCGTTATCAGAGGAACACCCCTTATACTGCAGCCGAGAAGTTCAATATCTTTCTTGCCATATGTCGCCGATTTTCTCAACACTGCCTCTTCCCATTTCTTGTTCATTCCCAGTACCCCGGCCGGCCCGGCAGAGGCCATGCTCTTGTGCCCGCTGCCGATAATAAAATCGGCACCTATCTCCTCCATGCTTACAGGCATCCTGCCCACAGCGTACGCGCCATTGAGGATGTAGGGAATGTCATACTCCTGAGCAATTTCCCCCAACCGCCTGGCGTCGGGGAGATTTCCGTAATTCCCGTCGGGATAGGTGAGCAGAACCAGTTTTGGGCAATGTTCCTTCATGAGCGGTGCGTATTGATTGACATCGACCTTGAATTCCGGATAACCTGAGTTGGGTACCTCGATTACATTCAGCCCCACCCTTTCAGCGGCCACCACCGTTGTATAATGCCTGTTAGCGTCCACAAGAATTGAATCTCCCGGCCCCGCCAGAGAATGCATGACCATGAATTTCGCTTCCCGGGCTCCGTGAGTTACGGTGGCCACCTCACAGCCCAGAAACTGAGGCAAAAGCTCGTGTACGAAGTCTTTGACGGGAGGGTTGGCTACATCACATAAGCTGCCCTGACAGAAATCACACACCGAGTATCCATCCCCGAACTCCACCAGAGCCTCCCTGGCAGCCTGGGTGAGCAGGCCACCTGTCTGCAAAGGCATAAGGTTAATGAGGCCCTTATGCTGTCGCCGGAGGTTAACCAGTTTCTGGAGTAGTTTATCCTCTGCTTGCTTCGCCACTTTATTTCCTCGCCGGTTGTGACTCTATGGTCACAAATACGGCCCCCCTGACTTCTATCTTCTTCTGCTGTCCTTCGATATGTTCCCGAACGACCTGGGGAATCTGTAGATTGAGGTCCGAGAGATGCTTTGTTCCCTTCACCTGGTAGGTGAGACGACCGTTGCTGCCCTCTATTGCTGCTGCGGCGCCCATGGCTATAGCACGCATATAGTTTATCCCGGTGTGTATTCCTGACGGCACAACATCGCTGTAAATACTGCCATCGGCAACGCAGATCTCGTTGAAGCCGGCGGGACCGATTAGTCTTTTGCCCGCTTCTCTCTCCACAACTCTCACCTCGATGAAGTCGTCCTTCCAGGCCACAAATTCACATGGGGCAACCTCGTCCTTGTGCCTTCGGGCCGTTTCCTCAATCGCCTCAGCTATCTGCTGCCCCCTGGGCGTACTGGGGCTTTCTATGTAGCTAATAGACCTGGCTATCTCCTCATCGGAAAACTCTGTTACAGAAAACTGGGGGTATGCCAGCTTCCTCACATCGTCGATTTCATATGTGAGCATCCCCAGTCGCTCAATGCCAAATCCTGCATTGAACACAGGATACCCGATGTCGAAGTTGACCAGAGCCACAGGCGAATACATTCCGATGTCTGCTATCTCGAGCCAGGTGCCCCTGTACTTAATAAAGACCTCCTGCTCTTGCCCGGGGGCATAGTACTTGGAGGTCGCTACCTTGGTCTCGAACTTGATGTCGGAAAAGCCGTATTGCTGCATGATATCCCTGGTGATCGCCCTTCCGGCATCCAGGGACATCTCGGGGTCCATAACGACAACGGACGCCGAGTGATGAACTCGCAAATGCCGGGCATCTTCCCTCTGTTCGTTGCGATACCTGGGGCCCACCGAGAACAAAGCGACTGGAAAGCTGGCTTTATCCTGCAATGCTGCCAGACTGTGAAACCAGGTGGCTGTCATGTGACTTCTCAGCGTGTTGCTGGAGGATACCGGCTTCAGTTCTCTCATCTCGGGGAAAACCTTATCCAGGATCTCGGTAGCCTGGTAGTCGGTGATGCCCAGTCCACCGATGAGCTCTTCAATCAGATTATCTGCTTCGATTTCCCCCTTCTTATAGTTCCTCAAAATGGCCTGCAGTTTCTCGATATCGATTTCTTCTGCTATCTTATTCAACTGAGCTATTTTCTTGGAGCTCAGCCCTATATCGGCGCGAGGCAACTCCGCCAGGTAGAAGGCCCTGTCCAGGATAACCCGGGCTTCCGGCCCGTACTGCTTGACTACATCACTGTCGGGCAACATGGTGAGGTTTTCCACCTCGTCAAAGCCCAGGTCCAGCAGGATCTGGCGAGACCGTTGAACTAGTTCACGTACAAGATGGGGCCTGCCCTTACCCGGCAGAGAGACTTGAGTGCCGGTAGGGATGAGCTTCGCCGTAGCCATCCAGGCATCGGCAAAACTGTCTTTTGCCCTTGACTTGATCTCACCTGTATCGAAGGTCGCCATGTTATGCAGAGTATAGCTCAAAGGAGCCGTTCTATTCTAGGCTCAGCCCCAACCCTCGCTTCACGGAGTGTTGTTGGACTCGCCGGGGTAACTGAGTAAGTACTCTCTCAGCATGGCCAGCGCAGCTTCAGCAGCATCCCGCTTGTTTTCTTCCCGGTTTCCCGAAAAGACATGTTTCTGACTGAAGCTCTCATCCCCGGCTGCCAGGCCCAGGTAGAACAACCCTACCGGTTTGTGAGGGGTCCCACCTGAGGGACCGGCAATCCCGGTATCCGAGACGCATATATCCACATCCAGTAGCTTCCTGCCGCCTTGAGCCATTTCCACGGCCGTTTGCTCACTCACAGCACCGTAGCTCTCAATGGTTTCCTCTTCCACTCCCACCAGGCCGACCTTCACCTCGTTGCTGTAAGCTACTACCGAGCCCTTGAAGTAGTCGGAACTACCGGGCACACTGGTTATCCTGTCGGCTATCCTGCCCCCGGTGGCCGACTCAACCGTGCCGATGGTCAATAGCTTCCCGGTCCTGGCTTGGTATTCCCTTGTCAGCCGGGCAATTTCTGCTTCCAGTTCCGCCATTTTGCTTCCTTATCTCCTGGGCACGTTTCAATTCTATTCACTCCACCATCCTCCACCTGAACAGGAGGCTACCCAAAGCAAAGAACAGCAAAGCATAGCCAAGGACCCAGTAGAAGTCTGTGGCAACTCCATTGAGGCCCGTCCCCATCATAACATCTCTGGCCGCACCAATGGCATGGGCAAAAGGAAGCGCATTCCCTATGTCATAGAACACGCCCCCTATGGCTTCCAATTCTATCCAGATTCCTCCCAGTAGAGCTACCAGGGCTATTATTACCGAGCCAACAACTGATACCTGGTTCACGTTGAAAAGCAGTCCCAGAATCATCCCCAGTTCCACAGACGCTATCCCCATGACCAGAAGAATGACGAAGACGAGAAGCACGTGAGCTACATCCCCCGGCATCTCTAGTCCCAGCAAAGCTCCTATGCCAAAGCATACCACTATCTGGAGAACCACGACGGGAATGTAAGGTAAGGAGTAGGACAAGATGAAATCACGTGGCTTGAGCGGGGCGGTGAGCAGCCTGCGTAGAAATGCGCCTTCCCTATCCCGGGCGAGCACCATACCTGAAAACATTAATAGAAAGGCAAAACCGAAGACCGCTACGCCGGGTACCAGCATGGTGGTACTGAGAAGGCTTTCGTCCCTCATGTTCCGACCCAGGGCCCAGAATATGACCAGGAAACCTACGGGGATCCCTATTTCCAGGCCCATGTATACAGGGTCCCGCCACATCTCCCTGGAGTTTCTCTTGGCCAGTTCCACGAATCTCATTCTCTCAGCTCTTTGCCGGTAAGATGCAGAAATACGTCGTCCAGAGTGGGTTGTTTCAGAGACATGGACTGTATCGCAACTCCCCTCGGACGCAGATAGTCTACTATGTCGTAGAAACTCAGCTCCTTAGCCGTGATCTCAATTCCCTCATTCGTCACCTTCAGCTCCGGGTATATCTCCTTCAGTCCCTCGATGGCATCGGGGGCCAGGTTCTTTGCCCGGAGCACCATAACCCGCATATCGGAGATGCTGTCCTTCAACTGCTCAGGGGTTCCAAGTGCTACTATCCTGCCTTCGTCTATTATCCCTATCCTGTCTGCCAGGGCGTCAGCTTCTTCCAGGTAATGAGTGGTAAGCACTATTGTCTTCTTTCCCTTAAGCCCTGTTATATATTCCCATATACCTCTTCTCGACTGAGGGTCGAGACCGAGCGTAGGTTCATCCAGGAATAACACCTGGGGGTCAGACACCAGGGCCATAGCGATGCTGAGCCTCCTCTTCATCCCCCCTGAGAACGTCGTTACCTGCTCTTTGGCCCTCCTGGCCAGGCCTACCATCTCCAGCAGTTCTCCTGACCTCTTTTTCACCTGTTCTCTCGCCAGTCCATGTATACCCCCAATCAAACTCAGGTTCTCCCAGGCGTTAAGGTGCTCCGCTATCGCCGTCTCCTGCGGCGAGACGTCTATTATTTGCTTCACTCCCATAGGGTCCTGACGTATGTCACGACCCATGACCGTGGCTGTACCGCTGCTCGGCCTGAGCAGACAGCATAGCATCTTGATAACGGTTGTTTTGCCGGCTCCATTCGGTCCCAGCAATGAGAATAGCTCTCCTTCCTCAATAGACAAATCTGCACCGTCCACCGCTACCAGGTCCCCGAATTTCCTGGAAAGGCTGAAAGTCTGGATGGCGAAACGATTGCGCGTTGTTGCGTAGCTCATAGGTCTTCTCTAGGGCTGTACTTTATCATCTTAGCAGCCTTCCCTGCTATAATTCACCGATGGCTGAACCGAGCGACACGATTACTTTCCTGGGTACCGGCGGTGCCAGGTTCGTAGTGGCCCGCCAGTTTCTGGCTTCAGGTGGCGCCTGGCTCAACCTCGGCAACACCCAGATACTCTTTGATCCCGGCCCCGGCTGCCTGGTCCAGGCCGCCAGGAGAAAACTCGACCCCACCAAGCTGGCGGCCATCATTCTGTCTCACAGACACCTGGACCACAGTGGCGATGTTAACATCATGATTGAAGCAATGACCGACGGTGGCTTGAAGAAGCGCGGCACGGTCTTTGCCCCCGGCGATGCTCTCAGTGGAGACCCGGTCGTTTTCTCTTATTTGCGGTCCTATCTCCAGCATGTGCAGGTCTTGACCGAAGGCGGGTCCTACGTGATAGACGATATTTCATTCAAGACCCCGGTCAGGCACATACATCCGGTGGAGACATACGGCTTCATCTTCCAGACGCCGCGGCATACTTTCTCCTGGATTACAGACACCAGGTACTTTAAAGGCCTGGCCAGACACTACGAAGGCGATCTGCTAATCATCAATGTAGTCCGGTTGAAGCCGGGAGCCCCCATTGACCATTTATCCCTTCCTGAGGCAAAGAGCATAATCGAGGAACTGAAGCCCAGGATCGCCATACTGACTCATTTCGGCATGACTATGTGGCGAGCGAAGCCCTGGGAGTTAGCTAAGAGACTGACCGACCAGACCGGGATTCAGGTTCTTGCCGCCAGGGACCGCATGACGTTCGACCTGGCACAGTTGAAATGAGAGCTTCCTGGCAACGACATATTTTCCCGGAGGGTTGCCCCTCGAGTATCGTCTGCGCTGGAGCGTTTCACTTCCGTGTTCGGGATGGGAACGGGTGGTTCCACTCCGCTAGAGTCACCAGAAAGCTCTCCTGCAGTAGTATACCGCATCAGTGGAAAACCGTGCAAGCTCTAATGAATAGTCTTTGCTCCTCGGTTGAAATGACTTACTCCGTCCCTGTGGTATAATACTGCCAAAACATCACAAAGAGGAGGCTTTTTCATGGACTGGGGTATGGAAAACCGTCTGGCACAATTAGTTCAAGCGGACGGACGCTGCTTGTTCTTGCCAGTGGACCATGGGTATTTTCAAGGCCCCGTCAAGAAACTGGAGAACCCGCGCAAAACCCTCGAACCCCTTATGCCTTACACCGATGCACTTTTCATCACCAGGGGAGTTCTAAGGTCATCGGTGGACCCTGACAAGGCCAAGCCGGTTATCCTTAGAGTATCCGGCGGCACAAGCACAGCAGGGGCAGACCTGGCCCACGAGGGAATAGCCGCCTCCATGGAAGAAGCCATCCGGCTCAATGTATGTGCGGTCGGCATCTCCATCTTCGTAGGGACAGACTATGAGCACGACTCACTGCTGAACCTGGCCAGGCTCGTCGACGAAGGGGAGAAGTACGGCATTCCCGTAATGGCGGTTACCGCTGTGGGCAGGGAGCTGAAGAAGCGGGACGCGCGCTACCTTTCTCTCTCCAGCCGTATAGCCGCCGAGCTGGGTGCTCGCATAGTGAAGACCTACTACTGCGAAAGATTCGAGAGGGTTACACGGGGCTGCCCCGTTCCGGTAGTCATTGCCGGCGGACCGAAAGTACCTACGGGATTCGAAGTATTGCAGTTTGTTTATGATGGCATCCAGAAAGGCGCCATAGGTGTGAACCTGGGCAGAAATATCTGGCAGAATGATCACCCTGTAGCCATGATAAAAGCCCTGCGCGCCGTCATACATGAGAATGCTACTCCCGAGCAGGCGCAGGAACTATACGACGGCGTGAAGGCCGGCGAGGCCTAGAAGGAATCTGTAAACCAGGACTTGATTTCGGTCTTACCGGCGTAGCGGCGCATTTGTATCCCCTTCCTGCGGGCTTTGATAGGAAACTACCATGCGCGTAGCTATGTACTACAGTAACCGGGACGTGCGGCTGGAGGA
>CAYSBO010000052.1:0-7932 GCA_964429285.1 uncultured Dehalococcoidales bacterium
ATCAAACCGATCACGAAGCCATACGCAGCGGTAAGCAACCCTACCAGGAACACTACTAACCCTACCAGGCTGATAAGACTGACATAAGCTATCTTTGCATTTCTGGACATACTACAACCTCCTGTCCGGCGATCGCCTGCATCTACCTCGGTGCGCCGATCAGCAGTTTTATGAAACGGACCAGCGCCGAAATCCCCAACGCAAACGCGAGCACGACTAAGCCGACGGTTATTATTGGCGACATTATGTCACCAAGGGTGGGATTGGGAATCACGGTGAAATCAAACGGGAATATGGCTAGCAGATTTGCTACCACTGCGACGCCGATTGCGGCGAGAACAATCTGGACAGTCTCCCGCAGCCAGTATCTATCGTAAATGATCAACACAATGTGCGCAGCTATGGATATGACCAGCGCCACAACCAGAAATGGAAGCCACCTGAAATAGTCGCCGGTGAGAATTGGCAATCTCGTAACATCGCCGCCGGGGCCGGTGCTGTACCAGGCTATGTACCTGTGGAAGAAGCAGAAAAATACCAGTACAGCCACGTTCAAGGCGATAACAATGCTGTAGCCGGCAATCCTGGTAGCTCTGGTGCCCGCAAAGTAATCACCTTTCCGTCCTTCAACCTGTGCAGTCTTCTCTGAAGTAGGCGGCGACTGTGTCTCTCCAGGCCCCGATGGTTCTTTGCTTCCTTCAGTGGTTGTAGGCTCAGCTAGGTCAGGCCCCTCTGCTACCTCACGTGCTTCAGTCCGCCAGCTAGCAGGCAATACCGCCTCCGCCACCTGACCTGCCAGGGGAACCTTGTAGAGTTGACCCTCATGGGCCTTGACCATCAGGAGCACCCACAGGACAAATGCCATGATTCCTATGATGGTAGCAAATATGCTCCCCACATAGGGTATCCAAACCAGAACCGCACCGGCGACGGTCAGTGCGCCGAAGGTAACTATTGACTGGAGAGCGTGAAAACGCACGAATGCGTTCTTTTGCTCGACTACGAGGAAGATGATTCCACTAATCCATCCTCCAAGGTAACAAAGCAGGGCAGCAGTGTTCGGTTCCAGGCCGAGGGTTGAACCACCCGCGGTCACCCGCTCTTTCTGCTCGGCTTCAATCCGGACCTTCTCTTCCTCGTATATCTTGCGTCTTTCTTCCGGTGATAATTGCATAGCAGCCTCGTGAACATAGTAGCAGCCGTCTCATCTGTCGTCAACGACCTAATTGTGCAAGTTTTCTTCCAGCCTGCTCCCATAATGCCGCTCCTGAAGCATATATTGACAAGCTACGTTATTAATGCTACAAACCGAGCTTGTCAGAGAGCAGGACGACAGATTGCCAAATCTCCCGATAGTCGAATTGCATCTGGCCAATTCTAAGACGGCAACACTTCGAACAATTCACTGTGCCAGACATTGTTTGCTAGTCAAGTGAGCAACAAGAAAGGATAACCAGGAGTGAAAACGATAGTCATAACTGCAATATTAATAATGGTCTTGCTCCTGCCACTAGCTGCGACGCTCGGTTCGATCTTGCCTCCAGCAGGGGCTGAGTCTACCCAAACCACCGTCACCTTAACTCCTGTATCTGATGCCACAATCAATTCATTATCTCCCAACATTAATTTTGGGCACGACCATACACTGAAGGTGCAATACCATTCGACTCGCTTAACGGAGCGCGCGTTGATCCGCTTTAACCTGGCTGCTGCGGTGCCATCTGACGCCGTCATCGATGTGGCCCGGCTGGAGCTATTTTTGGAAGGCAAGCAGGGCCCCGACTCCGTCAACCTGGTTGCTACTTGCTTGACCACGGATTGGGTCGAGGGTGAGGTGACGTGGAACAACCCGCCGGCAACGGGCTCGCCTGCCGTGGCAACTTTGGTAGATACGTCGGTGAGTACGGTGAGGCTGGACGTCACCGATATCGTGCGAGCGTGGCATAATGCCCCCCATTATGGTCTGCAGGTGTCAGGACCGGAGGGCGAGACGACTTACGACCTCTGTTTCGAGAGCCGGGAGCATGGGGAGAGACCACCACAACTAGTAGTGACCTATCGCTTGCCCACCGCACCAGCTGAGGGCTGGTGCTGCCTTGATGGAGAAGTTTCTGCCTCCACTGAGGAAGAGTGCTTGGAAGGGGGCGGTCACTTCTTTGCCACCGAGGAGGAAGCGGAGAATTACTGCCAGGGTGAAGTGCCCGGGCAACTTCCTGACTTGATAGTAACCGCCGGTGACCGTGGAGCAATTATCCCCTCACCGCCTCTTACCGACCGAGCTACCGTGTTCGAGGTATTGGTAGAGAATACCGGCAGCGCGCCCGTTGATGAAAGCTTCACCCTGGAACTCTACGTGGACGGGAATCTACAGCATACCTGGACATTCTTGCCTGTCTCGGAAGAAGAGGACCCTGCGCACCAATACAACCCTCTGATGCCTGGCGGGAGTCGAATCTATGATTGCGAGAAGACACTTCAAGCAGGTCAACACTCTTTGCGCTGGGTGGTAGACGCGGGAAATGAAATCGAAGAAAGCAACGAAGGCAATAATGAACTAAAAATCACCGCTAATTGGCAATCGGCACCGGATCTTGTTGTGGAGGATATTTCACCTGTTGGTGCTCCTGCCGGAGGTCAGGCGTCAACCTGGAATATCAAGGTCAAGAACATCGGCAAAGGCGACGCCAGTGGTCCTTTTCTGACTACATTCTGGCCGGAAGGAATCGCCGGAGGAGTGCAAGAGAACTTCTGGACGCAATCCCTGCCTGCAGGACAGTCAGCCAGCTTCCAGACTACCCAGTCATTCAAGTCCTGGGGCGAACTTAGGATAACGGTAACTGTAGATGCTAGCTATGTCATCACCGAGGCCCTACCCGATGGAGAAGACAATAACGAACTGGTCAAGAAGTTCGAATTGGCTTTCGTGGATTTGGAGGTGGAGAATCTGGCTATCAAACCCAACAAGCTTGCTGCCCACGAGCCTGTAGATTTGTCGTTCACAGTAAGGAATATCGGTACTGCAGACGCCCTGCAGCCATTCAAAGTGAAGCTGTTTCCCGGTAAGGTCACCGGAGGCTTAACACAACCTATGCTTCTCACAGTTCAGAAACTTGGCGCTGGAGAATCAATAGGTTTTCAGTATACGGTGAATCTATTGCCCGGCGATTATCAAGTTTCCATTGAGGCAGATTATCCCGACCCGGATCCGGTGTATTTCGAGCCTGACCGTAATAATAATGTGCTGGCCCAATCCATCCATGTATATACCAAGAAGGAGGCATTTCTGGTCTCCGACCGGAACTGGAAAGATGTGCTAAGGCTAGTGTCCCTGACAACCTGGACTGACCCCAAGGTTAAGGAACAGGTCCACAAGCATCCCACGCTCATCTTCCATCTGGAAGACAACGATGCCTTTGATGCCGATGCCGTCGTGCATTTCCTGCAGCAGTATGAGCCATCCCGCCTCAGTATTTTCGGCGACACCAGGGTTAGTCAACCAGACTTGCCCTTCCCTGGTGCGAACCGTCAGACCCTTGAAAGCTTGCTGGTTGCCAACGAGCCTACCGGGGCTGGGCTGCAGGCGGGGCAAATCGCTAAGTACGACATGGACAGCTATTCCTACTTCTGGGCATCCATAGACAAAGTTGTAGTCTCGGAGGATGACTATGAGACCGGCTTGATGGCTTCAGTCTTTGCTTCATATCTCAACGCACCACTGGTTTTCGACGATGAACAGTTCGATCCTGCTGTGCTGGACGGTCGGCAGGCTTATGCTGTGGGCGACATCAGACAGACCACGAAGCAAGAAATCGAAAATAGAGCCAAAAGCCCAGGTGGAAAGACTTACTACACTTTGGAGGAATTACGCAAGGCATACGCAACCTGGACAGCCACGGACAAGGTAATACTGGTCAATCCCGCCGACCTTGGCATCACAGTGAACAAGGATTACAGGCCAGACAAGAGTTCAACTATATCTGACCTGTACGGCCACCACTCTCTCGCGGCGCCTTTCCTGGCTGCGGCCAAGCACGAATTGATAATATCCACTACAGCAAATAGTTACCTGGGTGTAGACTCCTATGTTGAAAATACACTGGGAAGCCTGAATTTGCCGGGAGAGCTGACCTACCTTACCATCGTGGCAAGCCCCGTAGCTGTTCCCATAGCCAGAGAGAACCGGGATACAAGTCCCGCCTTGTGGGGTAACAGGGCAGTATTTGAAGAAATTAACCCCTCGAAGGTTGACTCCGTTGCTCTGGAAATTGTGGTCGTTACCTATGACACCTCCACAGGAACTGTGGGAACAGAGGCCATCGCCAGCACGGGGGCAGACGGGAATTTGGATTCTCCTGCGATTTACGAAGATAAGGTTGTCTGGGGGGAGTGGGGCGAATTAGCCAACTGTATAGCGGGATGCACTTACAACTGGGATATCTATCTGTATCGCCTGGCCACGAATAACAAAGAGCGAATCACCACTGACGTAAACGGACAGAAAAACCCAGCGATTTACGAAAACACAATTGTCTGGCAGGACAATCGGAATGGACACTGGGACATCTATATGTATGATGTCTTAGGAAAGACCGAGACAAGAATTACTACAGACACGCATGACCAGATAAATCCAGCAATCTATGGAGACAAAATTGTATGGCAGGACAACAGGAATAACGTCCAGTGGGACATATATATGTACGACCTCAGTGAAACGGACCCGCAGAAGAGAGAGAGCCGAATCACCACGGGTGGAAACGCACATATGCATCCGGCAATCGATGGGAATGTCATAGTGTGGCAAGACAAGAGAAATGGCCACTGGGACATCTATATGTACGACATCAACCAGAAACAACAGACCCGAATTACCACTGACCCCGGTCATCAGATATCTCCCAGCATATCCGGGAACAGAGTTGTTTGGGAAGACAGGCGATATGAGAACTCATGTGTGTACATCTATGACATAGTGACTAAGACAGAGACACAGCTCACCACGGGCCACAACAAGCAAACTCGCCCTGCTATCCAGGGCAACCACGTCATATGGTATAGTGAAGGCAAAACCAGTATTCCTCCAGCTCATGTGGCGCCGTCGGCTGGAGCACATGGGGGGCGTTGGCTAACCTATTTCCATAATGTTTCCACAGGTGTGACTATGTCGCCCTATCACAATCTGCTAAGTCATCAATACTCGACTTTCCGACAAGAAGTAGATGGAAGATACTACGGGAGCCTGGTCAACTATGGAAAACAAGATAGAGCTGTGGGCAGAATCATGGGCATTTCAACCTCCGATGTGTCAGCATACATAGCGCGCGCAGTCTTTTTCGACGATATAAAGCCCAACAAGAAAGATGCCCTGCTCATGATACGCGAAGACCATCAAGACGAAACTGTGCACTGGGAAACCGATGGTCCTACCCTGTATGACTATGCTACAAGCACTTATTGGACCGGAGATGTTCCCAAGCAGTTCGATACGGTGCACTTCTATGCCGGAGGAGATAAGGGAGCATCACAGGCACCTGCCGTAAATCAGAATATCGCCACAATACAAGGCCTGTATGATGATTGCTACCTGATTATCTATGTGGACCACGGAGGCTCGCACGGCTTCGATAATGTGGTTAACAGTGCCTATCTCCAGAAGAATGATGTATCTCTGCTGCCCTCAATCGTGCTTGATACAGCTTGCGCCACTTGCACTGCCCTCTTCGGATACTATCCCGCGTGGAACACAGCAGCGGACGGAGCCACCTTCTGTATAGAAAACATCAGGCGCGGAGCCATGGTCTACATGGGGGCGGTTGATGTATCCTACTGGCATCGCATGTACGATAACATCCTTGAGGGCATATTCGTTGATGGAAAGACTATTGGCGAGGTCTATGTGGAAGGCAGAAATGAAGAGTACACAAATTGTATGGCAGGGAATCCTCCCTGGCCCTGCGGAGACTCCTATTACGCTCTCATCGGAGACCCTACTTTTAGACCGAGGTGGTGGTGAAAATGAGGAAAATGCTGTTTCTTTGCTTGCTTTTACTGGCTTGCCTTACACCGATTCAGGTCGCCCAGGCAAGCGGGTTTTCTCTGGAGACGTCTCAGCAGATTTACAGACCCGGAGACACTGTACTGGTTACAGCAGACCTCTACAACGAACAGGATTCCGAAGTGGAGGTTGTTCTTCAGTGTCTTTTGACAAGCCGGACTAAGATGGCCTCTGATAGACCAGTTTGGCACACTGCTACCTTAGGCGCCGGTGAGTCCAAGGTGATTACTTTGTACCAGATCGACGTCACCGAAGATTTCCCCTCCGACGAGTACATAGTTTCTGTCGCCTTAATTGAGGACAACATCATTGAAGAGGAAAGAGAAATCACCTTCCTGGTGGAAGGCACGCTCAAGCAAATGCCATTCACGGTTCACCTGTGCAGGGATCAAGAATACGAATACGAGGCCAGCGTTTTTATCCAGGGCGACAATATCTATGCCGGTTACGAGTCGCATGTTGAGGGCATCCAGGTTAACGCTACGGTTGTCTTTCCCGATAGTTCAAAGGCAAACATCACCCTGCCCGCAGTAGTTCAAGCAACGGAAACTGGCTCATATATTTTGCAGGTGACTGCTTCAAAGGAAGGATATAAGGGTGAAACTGCCGAAATATACTTTGCGGTTATTGAACAAGAGCCGAATATTCCTGTCAAAAGTCCTCCTTGGGTTGCCATATTCACTGTCACCGACCTCCAGGTTTTTCCGACTCAGGTTGCGGTTGGGGAGACGGTGGTCATATCTGCGAATGTTACCAACACAGGCGGCGCTGAAGGAAGCTATAATGCGACACTAAAAAGGAATGGCGCGCTGGAAGGAACAAGCGAGGTGACCCTGATGCCCGGTCAGAGCACCACGGTCAGCTTCAATTGTACTGAGCATTCCGCTGGTGACTATCAGGTGGAAATAGATGGACAGGTGAGAACCTTTACTGTTGTCCAGGCACCTGTCAGATGGTGGGTAATTGCCGGCATAGTTGGCGGGCTGGTGGTTCTGGGGGCAGGGATAGCAATATATCGAGCCCGTGGAAAAAAGCGCTCAAGTTAGAAATAACGCTTATCAACCCCTGTTGAGGCTACTGCCGATGCTGGGCCGGGAAGCAGTGCCAATGTTTAGCGGCAGCACCCCATCTGTAGTTTTCTACACAACACTCCGTAGCCTTGAGCAAGAGAAAGGCTATATCAATTGGATCGGCGACAATCTACGCACTTCGCCCTGTACCACTCGCCTGAACGTCGCAAAAGCAAATGACAAACAAGAGCGGCCGGTCTGGTGGGAGTGACTCTTGGTGGGGAAGGGGGGACTCGAACCCCCACGCCTTTCGGCACATGATCCTAAGTCATGCTCGTCTGCCAATTCCGACACTTCCCCAATGGGAAAACGTCTAATACAATAGCATTTTGCGGGACTGCTCTCAAACCTCGTACTCCTGAACGACTACAGGATTTCAGGGACACTCCCAGCCGTTGGACCTGCTATAGTTCAGGCATCATGTCTTGAGCCAGAATCGCAGCAGTCTGAGAATTGAGAACCACAAACGAGACATAGTTATCTTAGATGGGAACGGAAGTGTATACCAACGACGAATTGTGTGGTAGAATAACCAATAAACTTTTCCAACAGGTAGGTTGAGACTATGAGTGTACAAGCAGAAGATCTGATAAGAATAGCTCAGAAAGTTCTGGACGTCCTGGGAGTTGCGGAGTACTCGGACTTGCAACTTATACACGCAGTGAAGGATACGGACAAGTGGAAAGTAACCTTCACGTACGAATATCCTGGTAGCTTGATCAGGAGCGTTATCAAAAAGACAGGATCTTATGTGGTTGATGCGGAAAGCGGAGAAATTGAAGGGATGTGGCTGGATAGGTCATGGAA
>CAYSBO010000053.1:0-7777 GCA_964429285.1 uncultured Dehalococcoidales bacterium
ACTGAGGCTTTTCGCAGTCTTGCCGCGCCCTTCTTCGGCTACTGATGCCAAGGCATCCACCCTATGCCCTTTCTCCCTTGACCCACGCCAGGCAGAACACAAAACCTATTCAATTGTTAACGTGCAAAAATAGTCTCCACTCAGGAGTCTGTAGATTATACAACAGGGCTCCGGGGTTGTCAAATCAATCTCGAGCCTCGAGCTGCCTATTTCTTGGGCCGAGGCCTTCAGGGCAGAGGCATATTATCTATCAGCCTCGTACTGCCTATCCTGACGGCCAGGGACGCCAGTGCCGGGCGGTCGATGAGGTTTAGCTCCTCCAGTGTCTCAGCGTCGGCAATGCTGACATAATCAATGCGGGCCAGTGGGTCTTTTTCGATGAGCGAGGTCATTTGGCGCCGGATCTCTCCGGCGTCGTTTTCCCCACTTTGTCTCAGTTGCCGCGCCAGCGTAAGGGCCTTGAACAAGACTGTGGCTGCTTGCCGCTCTTCAGGGCTAAGGTAAACATTGCGACTACTCATTGCCAGGCCATCGCTTTCTCTAAGTGTGGGGACAACCACGATTTCCAGCTCCATGTTCAGGTCAGTGACCATTCTCTTGACGACCACCACCTGCTGGGCGTCTTTTTGCCCGAAGTAGGCCCTGGAGGGCTGGACAATGTTGAATAGCTTGGCCACAACCGTAGCTACGCCCCTGAAATGCCCCGGCCGGTATGCGCCCTCGAGCCGCTCGGTTACCTTCTCTACATCAATCCAGCTACTGAACTCGGGTGGATACATCTCAGCGTCGGAGGGGACAAAGACGATATCCGTTCCTTCTCCCCGCAACAACTCCAGGTCCTGGTCAAGGTCTCGAGGATAGCTGGCAAAGTCCTCCCTGGGTCCGAATTGAGCGGGATTGACGTAGATACTAGCGATAACAGCAGAGTTCTCTATCCGGGCCTGCTTCACCAAAGCTAGATGACCTGGATGAAGATAGCCCATAGTGGGAACAAAGCCAACTGAGCCGCTGACCTGCTGCCTGAGTGTCCTCAGCTCCGGTATAGTCTTTACTACCCGCATACTTGTAATACTCTAGTTTCCGCAATAATCTCCCCCCTAAAGTAACGGAGATAAAGGGAGTTATCTCAATTGTATTTCATAACTCCCCCGGCTCCCTGTTATCGTAAGAGGGGAACTAAGAACTCGCCTTGGGGGAAACTCATTATCCAGCCATGTTGCTAGCTTTCAGCCTCTAGCAGTTTGATGATATCCTCATCCATGGCGTAGCTATGCTCCATAGTGGGGAAGCTGAGAGACCTGACTTCAGACATGTAGCTGGCAACCGCGTTGCTGATTTCTCCGGCCAACCTGGCATATTGTCTGGCATGCTTGGGCACGAAATCTGTGTACAGGCCCAGAATATCGCTGATTACCTGGACCTGCCCATCACAACCGGGTCCGGCGCCGATGCCGATGGTGGGAATAGTCAGTTTGTGAGTGATCAGCTCGGAAAGAGGGGCCGGAGTGCATTCCAGAACGACGGCAAAAGCGCCGGCTTCCTCGAGAATGCTGGCATCATTGAGGAGCCTTCTGGCCTCCTCCAGTGCCTTACCGCGTACTTTGAAGCCACCCAGCTGGTGTATCGACTGGGGAGTGAGCCCGATGTGTCCCATAACGGGGATCCCGCAATCGACAAGCCGTCTGGCTTTCTCGGCCACGACCTCACCACCCTCCAGCTTTACCGCCTGGGCACCTCCTTCCTGGATGAACCTGGCAGCGTTGGACAGAGCGTCGGAGACGCTGATGTGATAGGTCATGAAGGGCATGTCGCCTACTATCAGGGCCTTCTTAGCACCTCTGACTACAGCTTTGGTATGATGAACCATCTCGTCCATGGTGACCGGGATGGTTGACTCGTAACCCAACATCACCATCCCCAGGCTATCCCCCACCAGTATCAAAGGCACACCGGCCCCGTCCACCATTTTGGCCGTCACGTAGTCATAGGCGGTAAGCATAGGGATTTTCTCTTTCCTCTGCTTCATCTCTTTTATCTCGGTTATGCTAACCCGCATTGCTTTACTCCTTGGGGTTTGCCTATCTACCTTCGTCAGGGAAGAGGAGTTACGGATAAAGGCTCGACGATTCTGTTCCGGCTATCCAAACGAACCATGCTTGGGGTCATGCTGGCTGCCTCGTCATCAGGAACCTGGCAGTAAGAGAGGATGATAACCGTGTCGCCTTTTGCCACCAGTCTGGCGGCAGCGCCATTGATACCGATAATGCCGGAGTTCGCCTCACCTTCGATAGCGTAAGTGCTGAGCCTAGCCCCATTATTGATGTTGAGCACCTCTACCTTTTCAAAGGGCAAGATGTCGGTGGCCTCCATAAGCGTCCTGTCGATGGTGATACTGCCCTCGTAGTCTAAATCGACTTGAGTAACCCGGGCCCGGTGGATTTTACTTTTGAGCATGGTTCTCATTTTCTACCTCCCCAAGCGTGAAGTTTGTTCGCTTACTTTCAAGGAAAGTAAGGTTTTCATCTCCTCTGCTTTTTCTTCATCAATCTTGCCTTTGGCCAGGGCAATGGGAATAGTGTGAAGCCCTAACTCGCTATATATAGTGAGCAGAGAAGGGTTTCTGGCTTCAAGGGCACTCAAGTGTCTCTGCATAGTGCCCAAATCCCCACGGGCAACAGGGCCGGTAAGGCAGCCAGGCAGCCCAATATTGCCGATGTTGTTTACCGTGCCCTCCAGCAAGGGCAACAAGGCCTGGGTCGCCTCCTTCGACGATACCCCGAAATCCTGCCACAGGTCAACGGCCAACTTGACCAGGGTCACCATATAGTTACAGGCGAAAACGGCCGCCGCGTGATATAGCACTTTATCGCCCGGCTTTAGTTCCACCCAGTTGCCGTTCAGGAGCAGGGTCAACTCCTTAAGCACCGATATTAGGGGCTCCTCGGCTTCCAGAGCAAAGGTAGAGCCCGGCAGGTTCTCCACAGCCTGGTCGACATCGGCAAAAGTCTGCAATGGGTGAAAGGAACCAACAGCAGCGCCGGATCTTCTTGCCGGTTCCAGAATATCCACCGAATGAGCGCCACTGCAGTGCACCACGCTGTGTCCCTCGCGCCACTGAACTTCACCACATACCTGGCCTATGACATCATCGGGTGTGGTGATGAAGACCAGTTGAGCACTGTCGACCACCTCCTGGGCTGTATGGCAGACCCGGCAATCCGGCAGCAATCCAGCCAGCTTTTGTGCCGAGGACAGGGTCCGACTGGATACAGCCACCACAGGCCATTCCTTCTGTGAGAGCCTTACTGCCAGAGCAGTCCCCGTAGTCCCAGCGCCAATGAAGCCTGTCTTCACC
This sequence comes from uncultured Dehalococcoidales bacterium, assembly GCA_964429285.1. Lineage (GTDB taxonomy): Bacteria > Chloroflexota > Dehalococcoidia > GIF9 > AB-539-J10 > RBG-13-51-36. Next base: position 3,356 of record CAYSBO010000053.1, read on the forward strand.
ATTTGTTTACATAATCTACCGTTGTAGCCCCAAAACAGCCACAAACCAAAATAACCCCCTCGGCCCAACCGAGAGGGTTATCAAATCAAACCTTTTTGTCCGTCTCGGTCATGGTCGATCCAAGCGGAACTTGTGGTTGCCTGGTTCTCCAGCTCACCGCCCGAGGGTCGATGGCTGTGTCAAATGTTAATAAATCCCGGTCATTTTGTCAACAGGACTCCGCCTTTCCTTGGAACCGGCTGCTGCTGGCTGCAGAACCTGATGACTTCGGCGAAGTTGTTGATTCTGGTAAGGTTGGTGCTTTCGACGAAACCGTCGTAGGTGAGGTTGATCCAGGGTTTGCGATACAGGGCGCTGAACTTCTCGGACATAGCGGCCACAATTCCACCTGGCATACAGCCGTGGGGCATCACCGATATGACACCGGCAAACTCGGGGTTCTCCATCCAGTCGATTCCGCTGCCTATACTGAGAACCGCCTCGCTTCCGCATTTCGGCGACAGCCAGTGTTCGGTCTGTGCCAGTATCTCTCCCGTTGTGGGCTCCCGCTCATCAATCAGCTCCCGGAACTGCTTGACGACCCTGTGCTCGTCCTGTTCCCAGGTACGCTTTATCAGGTAGCTGACGGCTGCCTTCAAGAATTTGTGGTCTCTGACAGCGTCCTCAACATGTCGGTGAAAGATATACTTCATCCATTCCCCTATGGAAGAAACGATGACCTCAAGGCCGGCCTTCTCGCACTCCCTGACCAGGTCCTGGTTACTGAATCTGTTGGAGCGCAGAAAGATTTCGCCATTGATGCCCACCAGCGGCTTGCGGGGCACTTCCGGGTCGATAAGTGATTTGAAATCGGCAGTAGCCTGGCGCAGGACATTGTCGAAACCTTCTTTCGTACGGACCCTACCCACAACTCTGTCCACATAATGGTCGAACAATTGGTCTGCCGAGCCCTGGCGCTTCTCATAGGGCCGGGTGCGCCAGAGCAACCTCTGGAGATAGTCAACACCTACGCAGCCCTTCCAGGCGAGGCGGGCAAAACGAGGACTGATTTCTGTATCCCGGTAGGCATTGTTGGAAACGGTGGTCCGTATAGGGATGTTAATGCCCACGTCCCTGAGTACCTTGATTTGCTCCAGAGCATATTTACCAAAGCGGCAGGGACCGTATGCCCCGGCCATAATCGCCTCCACGTTCTTCAAGTCAGTGCCGTCCTCATAACAAAACCTCAGGAAGTCGCCCAGGGTTACACGGTAGGGCAGACACTCCACGCCTGATGTCACTTTGTCGGCATAGAGTAGATTGCGTTCATTTGCCTCAGGAAGCACGACTGCGTGGAAGCCACTGCCTTCCAGGAGCGCAGCTACAAGCTCTATGTGCGGCGCCATCCTGGGAATAATGAATGTCTTCTTGGTGTCAATGACGGGCGGGTATGCGCTCCGGTAAACATCTTCTTTATCCGGTGCTTCATACTTCTCGGCTGAGCGGGCAAACCCTTCAATAGTGTCCACGAAGGCTTCGAGGCGGGTAACGATGCCGGCCTCAGCGGCATGCTCGTCTATTTCCAGCTGTCCCAGAGGCTTACCCCCCATTATGTCTTCCACAATGTGGATTATGAAAGAGTTGGGGCCACATCCGAAATTCGTCAACCACAACCCGTAGAGCTGCGGGTCCGAGGCAGTTATAGCTGCGCCGGCTATATATTTGTTCTCGTAGTACCAGTAAGGACGGTCCGAATAATCCAGGGCATTTACCGACTCCAGGGGCAGAAAGTCCAGTGGTATGGGCACTACTCCGAGCTGGGCAAGCTTCTCTGCTATGCCCAGATTTGCCCCGGTATCCTGCGACATGTAGGACCTGGCGAGCAGGACCACGCCCAACTGGTCGCTCTGGCGTAGTTGCTCCAGCAGTTGCCTGCCCAAAACCGCCTGGTCGGCCTCGAACCTGCGCTGAGATTCAATGCCCGCCGCGGCTGCTTCCCTGCCTTGCCTGGCACTAAACCCCATCTTCACTGCGATGTCTGCGAGATTCTCTATCACGTCGGCATTGCCTCGACTGAAATCGATAATGGGTATCAACAGCCGTCCCCCAAAATCGAGCACATTGCGTATTATGTACGGAGAGGCCTGGACCAGGGGACAGGAGTATTTCTGGTTGGCATCCCCGTCTTTGTTACCCAGGCGGATCGCGCACGGGTAGAGCAGGTAGTCCAGATCCTTGAGCATTGCCGCATGCCCGTGGAGAAGCTTCATGGGAAAACAGCTGTCGGTGTAGCTCAGCTCAATTGCCTGCTCCATAATTGCGTTGTTGGTCTGGCTGGAGAGGACAACCCTGGCGTCGAGGGCGTTGAGAAAACCGATGAGCAGTGGAGCGTAGTCGTATACCAGTAGACCTCTGGGGATGCCCACCGCAGGCCCTGTGCCCGAATCCTTCTTGTATTCTCGGAAAAGCAGCTGTTCCCGCTTGTCGAAGAATGTCTCTTTCTTGGCGTGGCTGGCTATGGCGTCGTACTTGTCGCACCGGCTGCCATAATAGGTGGCCCCTTCGCCCGGCATCTCCATCCGGGTGATGGTGCAGTTGTTGTCGCAGCCTTTGCACACGAATGTGGTAAGCTTGCATTCACTATCTACGACCTCCTGGAAGCCCTTGAACTTCGATTCCTGGCCGGCACTCAGTGCCTCGGTGCTGGCCTCCTTGGCCAGAAGGGCTGCGCCCATGGCACCGCTGACCTCCTTGTGCTCGGGCACGGTCAATTTCTTGCCTTCAAGCTGCTGGTCAAAGGCAGAGACCACGGCTTTGTTGTAGAATACCGCTCCCGTCAAAATGACCTTTTCGCCCAGCTTCCTGTGCTCCACCACCTTGGACAGGTAGTTCTTGGCTATGGATTTGGCCAGGCTGGCCGTGATGATTTCCAGGGGCACGCCTTCCTGCTGTGCCGAGGCCACCGCCTGACCCATGAAGGCAGCACATCTCGTCCCCAGGTCGATGGTGTGGGGGGCGGCAAATGCCAGGTCGGCAAACTCACCGTTGGTCACGGAAACGCCGAGCATCTCGGCCAGCTCGTCAATGAAGCTGCCCGTCCCGGCGGCGCAGGCTTTGTTCATGTGATAATCCACGACCACGCCGTTTCTCTTGATAACCAGCTTGGAGTCCTGCCCGCCGATCTCGATAATGTCGGCTTCGAGGTCCATCTCGGCGGCGGCCCTGGTCTGTGCCGTTATCTCGTTCTTAATCAGGTCTGCCCCGATGAAGCCCCCCACCAGGTATCTGCCCGAGCCGGTCACGCCGGCGCCGGCTATCTTGACCTTGTCTGCTCCATCCCGAATTAGGTTCCTGAAGACCTGCCTTATAGCCTCGACTGGTCTTCCGGCTGTCATCAGGTAGTTCTTCGCCAGCAACCGGGTGCCCGATTCATCCATTATCACCGCCTTGGTGCTGGTGGAGCCCACGTCCACCCCGAGGTAGCCAGTGCACGGTTCCTCTATATTGAGAGTGTCTCCAATGTCCTGGACGGCAACAGCCTCCAGCCTGGGCATCTCAAAATACCTCTGCTTGACGTCCGTTTCCGATAACGTGACGCCCAGGGAAGTCTTGCCTATGGAAAGCAATGCCGCACCCAGGGACTCCATGTGGAGGTAGTTCTGGGGAATGATTACCTCGACCGGATTCCCGTTCCTGGCAGAGATCATGTGATTGAGCGATTTGGCCACCGCTGGATTGGCGGCAACGCCGCCCACAAAGTAGACGGGCTCCTGGAAAGTTCCTTTCTTCAAAGAGGAGACCATCCGGGCCACACTCTCGCAGAGCGCATAGAGCATGGCGTCCAGCGGGGCGCCCTTCTGCTGGAGGTGGATGAGGTCGGTCTTGGCAAAGACGCTGCACCGGGCGGCTATTCTGGGGGGAGTGCCTTCACATTGCAGTGCAAGGCTGGCGAAGTCCTCCATGCTGATGCCAAGCCTGTATGCCTGTTGCTCCAGGAATCTGCCCGTGCCGGCAGCGCACAGGGGATTGGATTCCACTTTCCACGGCTTCTTCAAGCCATCTTCCAGCTCTATCACCAGGGTGCTCTGGCCGCCGATTTGTATGATGGTTTTGACGTCGGGGTTGTGGTGAAGGAGCCCAGAGATAATTGCCAGGGAACTGCTGTATTGTCCCCAGCCAAGCTCTCTGGGGATAACAGCCCTGCCTGAACCGGATACACCGGCAGAGACTATTTCTTCCAGGTTGAACCTGCCGCCCAGCCTGGCGGTGAGTGAACTGACGGCGGCCCTGGGGCCGGTGCTCACCTTCTCGGTATCAAACTGAACGACCCCGCCATTCTCATCTAGCAAGGCCAGCTTGGCATTGACGGAGCCGATATCTACGCCCAGGTAGTAACCCATTGCTCGGTGCCCAATTATAGCAGGAAACGAACTTTCTCGAAAA
>CAYSBO010000054.1:0-6290 GCA_964429285.1 uncultured Dehalococcoidales bacterium
ACTGACGGGTGTGATAATATGAAGTTTACCCCAAGTAGCCGAACGAGAATTGGTGGACGAGGAACCGAGCCTTAGTAGACTGAAGCCGATGATTAGGCGCAAGCCGAAGGGTAGGCAGAAGTCGAAAGGAAGAGGGGAGGAAACCAAAGAAAGGGAGGTTGCTTGGGGCTCTTCCTTTGTGCCACTAACGACTGTCACGACCGACTAGAATCAAGTATGCCCTCCTTGCCCAAGGTTCGTCTGGCGACCTATGTGTTTTGAAACCTGTCAATCATTGGGTAGAATGTGTCCAAAGATTGACATTATGATCTACAGCCCCAAGGAACATAGCCTCAGAATGACCATTGTCTGTTTCGTTTCCGGTTCAGGAACGAACTACCAGAAGATTGTCGAACGGGGTCCGGACCATGACTATGTGGTGTTTACGAATAGAGCCGATTGCGGAGGTATAGAGAAAGCCAGAGCCAATAACCATATCACGGTCGAATTGAGCCACGTACCCTACTTGACGGCTGCAAGAGAGAAATACGGTCCAATGAACATTCCCAGGAATTGTCCGGAGAGGCTAGAGTATGAACAGCATGTGTGGCGGCTTATCGAGGACAAGATTGGCAAAGCACCCGACTTGATTTGCCTGGCCGGCTACGACCAATGGTTAACCGATTGGACGGTAGACAGGTACTACCCAAGAATCCTGAATGTGCACCCGGGGGACACCACAAAAGGTTACTCGGGATTACACTGGATACCCACTGCCAAAGCTATCCTATGTGGCGATAAAGAGATTAGGTCAACTTTGTTCATTGTGGATAAGGGAGAAGACACAGGACCAGTGTTGGCTCAATCCAGACCTCTTGAAATAGTCCCGACACTTAGAGTGTTGGAAGCAGAAGGGATAGAGGGCCTAGTCGATGAATTCAACACAGTGATCGGTTACTCCAAGAAACAGAATATAACCAGCTATGATGATTTTGAGAAGTTGGCTGATGCAGAGAAGAAAGCAATCATGAAAAGACTGTGTACCAGCCTTCAGAGTGCGCTCAAGAAAGCAGGGGACTGGGAGGTCTATCCGTTTGCCGTGCATGCTCTGGTAGCACGTGGCCGCGTACGGGTAATTGACAGAACGGTGTACGTAGACGGCAGGCAAATGCCGGATTACGGGTACAGGATGGACCAAGAACTGGCCAAATGATGAAATAGAAACGGCGACGTGAGGCTATGCATCGCGCAAATGTCGATGATTGGCGATGAAACGTACTACTATGAAACTGCCCAGGCTAGACGTAAACTTCTACAAGGTCGTTGTTGGTGTCGCTTTTTCCTTGGTTTGGGCTCGGGTCATGTATCTGGTCTGGCAACAACCATCCTTCATAACCTTCATGTGGTTCTATCTCCTGATAGGAAGCGTAATACTCAAGTGGGTAATCTTCAACATAGTTGACCGAGTCCATCTAAAGCTAAGGATTAAGGCGGTGAGTGGCGAGCTCGAGAAAGCCAGTACACGGGTTCACGAAGCGGTCAGAGGTGAGTACAAATCAGATGAGCAGCAAGTGAAGGCCAACGAAGTTAAAGATGTTCGGTTTGCACAGCGGTTCAGCCAGCTTGAACAAGACGTATTATCGTTCGGCAATATGGTGGAGAGTGCCCTCAAGAGTTCGGTAGAAAGTCTGAAGACAAGGGATGTCGACCTTGCCACCGAGATTATCCAGCATGACGAAGAGCTGGACCGGAGGGAGTTTGTCATCCGGCGAGACTGTATGGGCCTCCTGGCTGCCGATTACTCCTGGGGTAGCGACCTGCCCATGATAGTCGCGGTGCTGGGGATCATTACGGAACTGGAGCGCATGGGCGATTATGCTGAGGGCATAGCCAACATCACGTTGATGATAGGCGATCAGCCGCCATTGAAGCCGCTTGTGGACATTCCCCGAATGGCAGAGAAAGGAACAGAGATGCTTCGAGGAGGCCTGGAGTCCATGTCGAAAAGAGATGCGGAAAAGGCGAAGCACATCTGTCAGATTGACGACGAAATAGACGCCTTGTATGACCAAATATTTCGCGAGCTCCTCCTGTTTATGGTCGAGGACCCAAAGACCATTACGCGGGCTACTCGACTGATATGGGTAGCACATAATCTGGAGCGCTTTGCCGATAGGGCAACAAATATCTGTGAGTATGTTGCCTTCGGTATAACCGGGGAGAAGGTTGACCTAGGTGCATCAAAATACTGATTTGCCTCGCTTCAACCATACGAGAAACGCTGCTGCCAAGGACTGTTTGCTGGCTATAGTATGACATCCTTGCTAGAAGGCGTCGCGCCCCGTTGGTGAAACGGCGAATTGCTTGATGCAGGTAGCAATCACTGCAGGCGCCATACTTAGGTTAGCAAGCAAGACCGTCATAGAGATGATGCGACCCGGTACCGAGTAATTCTGTCTAATAACTCGTTTCATAGAAGCGGATTAGAGAAATGGTAAACTAGTCACAACATAAGGAAGAAGATGCTGATGATCATAGGGTTAGTTGGATTTATGGTCGTGTTAGCCTTTCTGCTCGCCTCCTGGGAAATCCAGATCGAGGGCAAGGATGGTTGGGCATCGAAGCTACCTGGCTGGCGTATGGAAAAAGGATGGCTTGTCAGGTTGACCGGTGGACGCCCGATAACTGGCTACCACTTTTTCATGACGCTGTTCCTGATGGCCATGGTGCACCTACCGTTATTCTTCACTCGGTGGAGCTGGCGGTTGGAGAGCCTGCTGCTTGGCTTCTATGTGGGTATGGTTTTCCTGGAAGATTTCCTCTGGTTTGTTTTGAACCCACATTATGGAATCAAGAACTTCCGCAAAGGAAGCATCTGGTGGCACAAGCAGTGGTGGGGGCCAGTCCCTGCTCTATACTGGATTCTGCTGGTCATCGTCATCGTACTTTTCTACCTGGGAAGCACCGCTATCTGAACAGGGGTTAAGAATCGTCGGAGGTGCCACCGCAGCGAAGTACTATAGTAGAAAATCTCCTGCCGAGCCTGACGGTCGAGTCGACCCGAATGTCGTGGGCTTTTTGGGCGGTCGCATGGTACAATCTAGGAAAGGGCAAATGTCCGATCACCAAATTTGTTGCATGGACAGGAAGGAGGACCAGTCATGAAAACGAGTGCTCGCAATATGCTCAAGGGCAAAGTCAAGCAGGTCAAACCTGGCATGGTGAATACAGAAGTGGTGGTCGAGTTACCCGGGGGTTCTGAGATTGTTTCCATAATCACCAAAGAATCTGCGGACAGACTTGGTCTGGGGGTGGGAAAAGAAGCATATGCGATCATAAAGGCCACCAACGTAATGATCGGGATTGAATAGGGCGAGTCCGGCTTTGAGGAGGACCTATGCCAACCATAAGACGATTCTTCACTAATATGTCGGTCAAGATGCCGCTTCACAAGAAGATCTATCTGGTCCTGCGCAACAATGGAATAAAGATAGTCAAGAGACAAAACTGTTGCGGGCATCCAGGTGAACCCGGCTGTTGCGAGTGAGGTGGGTGGTCTTGTTTTGAAGAGCATATTGCTGCTTTCGACATCTTCAATCAATTGTGATGCTAATGCAGATGGATCCCGGAGGATGCTCTTCCAGGCTTTACTGCGTTTTTGCGGGGCTTCAGTGTGGTTTTTTCTGCGACGATCGGCGGATCTAGATCGGAATTGGTACGTAAGGTGATGAGGGTCATCCGTTGAGGGAGCCCTTTGACAAGGGGAGGTTCGATAGTGACTATGCAATAACCTTCGCCGACTCCAACCTTGAGTCGGCGGTCAGGGCAGCGATCGGCAAAGCCAGGGGTCAGGTTTACCCTTCGGACCTAACCAAACTGACAAGGCTCTGGGCCCTCGGGCTTCCTGATAAGCAGATAAGCGATATCTCGCCACTTGCCAATTGCACCAGCCTGCAAACGCTATTCCTCGACAGCCATCGGATAAGCGACATCGCACCTCTGGCTCACCTTGCCAATCTAACAACGCTCCACCTTGATGGTAATCAGATAGACGATATTTCGCCTCTGGCCAGCTGCAAGCGCCTGCAAATGCTGTTCCTTGATAATAACCAGATTAGCGATATCTCGCCTCTTGCCAATCTCATCAGCCTGCAAACGCTGTTCCTTGGTAGAAACCAGATAAGCGACATCTCATCTCTGGCTAACCTCACCAATCTGACAAGGCTCGCCCTTCATGATAACCAGATAAGCCGTATCGGGCTTCTTGCCGACCTCACCGAACTGACAGAACTTCTGCTGTTCAATAACCAGGTGAGTGACATCTCACAGGTTGCCAATCTGACCAGGCTGACGACAATCGACCTCGAGGGCAACTGGGTAAGTGACATCTCGTTCCTCACCGACCTCACCAACCTGACATATCTCAACCTGGACAAAAACCGGATAGCGGATATCTCGCCTCTTGCCAACCTCACGAGCCTGACGGGGCTCTACCTTCGGAGAAACCGAATAAGCAATGTGTCACCTCTGGCTAACCTCACCAGCTTGAGAAACCTATATCTGGAGGGCAATCAGATAAGCGACCTGACTCCTCTGCGAAACCTCACGAACCTGATGAACCTCGACCTTTCGAGTAACCAGATAAGCGATGTATCACCTCTTGTCTACATCAACAACCTGCGCTGGCTCAACCTCGCAAGTAACCATATAGGCGACATATCGCCTCTGGCCACTGTCACCAGCCTGGTAGTTCTCTGCCTCGACAACAACCAGATAAGCAATATCTCGCCTCTGGCCAGCCTGACCGGCCTGGAGGATCTCCGCCTTGCGGATAACCAAATAAGCGACATCTCACCTCTTGTTAACCTGCCCCGCTTGACATGGCTGGATGTTTCAGGGAACCAGGTAAGCTGTATCAGACGTTCTTGTTTGGGACTGCTGATGATGTTCCGGTTGTCAGGACCGCTCAGACGGTGCTGCTGGAGCGCATCGAACTGCCTTGTGATGCTGGTGGCGCGCATACGGAGGACACGCTGAGTGTGACTTCTCTCAGCAATATGCTTGCCTTTGGTTACGATGAGGGATTGCTGTTGTTGACCAGAAGCACCGCTCTGTTGCATATGAAGCATTCCGAGCTACTGTGGGTGCCTACCCTTGTGGTCTCGCCTTCGTAGGCGTAACAAGATTGTATTTTGCATAACTTGTGTATCAACCGCTTTTGATGCCGAATCGGAGGCAAATTAGAAGGCGGAGGGATCCAGAACGGTTATAATAGGGGGTCTCGCCAGGATAATGAAAGAATCGCTGGAAAGAGCCAAGAGCCCATTCCGAAATCTTTATCATGGATTTGAGCCGCAGATATGGGTCATGACTGTCATTCATTTCTTCACAGCTATCGGGTTCTCCATTTGCATACCCTTCCTGTCCTTGTACCTGTATCAAGACAGAGGTCTTTCTATGACTGTGGTCGGGATGATCATCTTGGCTGGGGGGCTCTGCTCAGCAATTAGTCAGGCGTTGGGAGGGGTGCTTTCAGACAAGTTTGGGCGGCGCCCAGTCCTACTTCTGGCCACTTCAGTCAGCATATTCCTATATTCAGGGCTAGCCGTTCTTATCGGAATTTCAGCTCCGGTGTGGGCCATCGCAGTTGCCTACATCGCTGGTCGGTCAATGCTCACTATAACGCGTCCCGTTATCTCAGCGATGGTGGCGGACTTCACCACGAAGAAGAAGCTGACCGAAGCGTATGGAATCCTCCGCATAGGAGCTAACATTGGCTGGGCCGCTGGCCCAGCTATAGGGGGGTACTTGGCGACTTTCTTGCCCTACGGCCGACTGTTTGGCATTGCGGCCTTAGCCTGTGGCGTCATTTTCCTTATCGTTTTTTTCTTCGTCCGTGAATCTTCACGTGAACTGAGTGGAGGGACAGGTTTTCGTAACATGCTTACCGCTGTTCACGATCGGGCCTTCCTGGTCTTTGCAGTATTGAGCCTGCTTTTATTCATAGTCATGGGACAACTTATCAGTACTCTATCCATCTTTGCCGTGGATATGGTCGGGTTTTCTACCGCGCAATACGGTCTACTGCTCACTCTCAATGGATTGATAGTGATCTTCTTTCAATATCCGATGACTCTTGCCCTACGGCGACTAGCGAAATTCCGAGCTCTCATATTGGGGAGTTTGCTTTACGGGTTCGGCTATTTGTCCTTAGCTTGGATCACACAATTCGAATGGGCACTTGTAGCAATGGCAGTAATTACGGCAGGCGAGATTATACATGCACCTGTTACGCTCTCAGTGATAGGGGA
>CAYSBO010000054.1:6390-7749 GCA_964429285.1 uncultured Dehalococcoidales bacterium
CTACCACATATCCAGCGGCGAGGATCAGAAGACCACCGACAAGCATCAGTGGGGTGAGTTGCTGGGCTAGAAAGAAAAGGCCGAAAACCGCAGCGCTGGTGGGCTCCAAATAAGTGAAGACCACAGCCTTCTGAGCCTTGACCATTCCGAGGCCTTTCAGGTAAAGCGTAACGGCGAAAGCCGTGTTGAAGACGCCCAAAACCAGTAGAAGTAGCCACGGGGTTAGATCTGGAGAAAGATCAGCGCCTATCACGAAGGGAAGCAGGAAAATTGAAGCTATAGAGTAAGAGTAGAATGCTACGACCTGGCTTGAGAAAGTGGACAGAGCCCTCTTTGACATAATGATGAATCCTGCATAGGCGAGGCCGGCAAGCAGTCCGAGAACTACTCCTAATAGGCTAAGATCATCAGCGGTGCCGGTCTGAAGGTTCTGCTGATGTGAAATCAGAACTATTCCTGCTATGGATATGGCTAGTGCAATTAGGGTAGATTTCTCCAGCCTCTCGTTGAGAAGCAGGGGGGCAAGCAAAGCCACAAAGATAGGTGCTGTATAGTTTATCAGGACTGCATTGGCGATCGCGATGAGCTTCATGGAATTAAAGAGCAAAGCCCAACCCGAGGCGAGTAGGAATCCCAAGCCCAGCATGGTTCTCCAGGACCTGGCAGCGCTCATTACCTCACGTTTTCGAGTCAGAAGTACAACAGGCAGGAGGGTGAGGCTGGCAAATAATACCCTGAAGAAAGCAATAGTGTGTGCGTTATAAGGGACCCAGTTGACAATTACGCCGTTGGAGCCCCAGATTATGGCGGCTGCAGCTACGTAGAAGTAACCGAGAAACTTTGAATCGAATTGCCTCGGCATGGCTGCCCCGTTCTCGCGAAGGCGGAAACAGACGCTGCCCATTATACACTATGGTTTGCCGCGGTCTCTTGTCTATTAATGTGGGGTCCAGGGAGAACAGTCTCGCCTTTGGTAAACGGAGTATTGATAACGGCCTGGAGCGCCCTTATAATTCAACATCGTGACTGCGTGACCGTTGTAACCGAACAGGAGGAAATTATGGAGCGTGTACAAGATGTGCTGGATAGGCTTAAGAGTAAGGCTCGGCCTGAGCAGTTGAAAGGGATGGCCAAGTACGGGATGACAGTGGAGCAAAGACTAGGTGTCTCGGTTCCGGACATCAGGCAACTGGCCAAACAGATAGGCAGAGACCACAAACTGGCGCTGGACTTGTGGGAAACGGGAATAGCCGAAGCAAGGATCCTGGCTTCCATGGTGGATGAGCCAGGCAAGCTGACTGAAGAGCAAATGGAGGACTGGGTGAAAGGCATCAATTCATGGGATGTCTGCGACCAGGT
>CAYSBO010000055.1:0-7703 GCA_964429285.1 uncultured Dehalococcoidales bacterium
AAAAAGCGGCGAGGAAATGTTGAAGTGAAAGATTTGCAGGTGCTGGTGACAAAGCTGGTGGCGCCTTTTTCCGATTGAGGCATGGTCATTGAAAAGAGTGACGGATGAATATTACTAGGTGGCTAAAAACGATTTTGCCGTGGCTCATAATCGTGGTGGGTCTGGCGACCATTATCTATCCCCGCGTGACGGGGGCGCCTTTATTTCCGGTATTCTACTATGACGACCCGGCTACACCTGATTATAACGAGCTGATGAATTATGCCTTCTGGCAGGTGCCATTCGTCTATATCTTCAGTTATATCACCCGGGCATGGGGACCGCTTGCCCTTGCTTTTGTTCTGGGTGGTGTCCTATCGGCCTTTGCACCCAGAGAAAGAATGAAGAAATACCTGAGCAGCGCCCGCTTTTCTTCGTTTGTTCTGGCCGGACTGTTCTCGCCGGTGTTAACCGTGTGCTCCTGCGCCATGATACCAATCTTCGGCGGACTTCTGATGTCCGGTGCAGGAATAGGGCCGGCATTGACCTTCCTGTTGATGGCTCCGGCAGGCAATGTCATGGCGCTAATCTTTACGGCAACGATTATATCCCCGAAGATAATGCTGTTCAGGCTAGTATTTAGCCTGGCCGGTGCTATAGCTATCGGTTACCTGGTCAGCCGTACGAGATGGGGTAAGGAACAGGAAATGAAATATGCGGGCATTACCGCCGTATCGGTGGAAGAAGTGAAGGTTACTTTCAGCGAGAAAAGCTGGAACGCTATGAAGGAAGCCGGTATTTTGGCGAGACTGGTGCTACCGTACTTGGGTGCCGGGATTCTTGTAGTGAGCTTCATCGAGAGGTACCTTCCCACCGAGCTAGTGGTCAATTACCTTTCCGGCACTAGCGGAGTCGCGCTGGGGGCTGTGATTGGCGTTCCCACATATACACCGACGCTGGTTGAGGTTTTTCTGGTCAGAGGCTTAATTGCTAAAGGTATGTCAGCCGCAGCAGCCCTGGCCTTCCTGATAGGTGCCCCTATGGCTTCAATACCCTCCATGTTGGGTGTTTCCCGCATTATCGGTTGGAAAGTAGTCATTAACTATGCGGCGCTGGCGGTAGTAGTCGCATTTATTGCTGGTCTGGTTTACCAGAGGTTCATAGTAACACTTTGAGGAAATAGTATAAGGAGGTGCGAAATGACCAAATTGGAGGTTTTCGGTATCGGGTGTCCGAGATGTCATGCGACAGAGAAGAATGCCTCCGAGGCGTTGCGCCAATTGGGCTTAGAAGGGGAGGTCGAGTTAGTAAAGGACCAGGTGGAAATAATAAAGAAGGGCATCGTCTCGACTCCGGCACTGGCTATTGACGGCAATGTGAAGGCTATGGGGAGAATCCCCGAAGTCAAAGAAATCGTGGACTGGCTATCAGAACTCAAATAGGTGCCGAATAGTCTAAGTATCTGAAGTCTCTTAATAACCATGATTGGTACGTGTTGCTGTATGCCGTAGGAGTTAATGAAGTGCTGACCGGGTTGCTTCAAACAATTGCTTCGAAAGGGTGAAGATGCCTGAGAAGAGACGAAAACTGGGAATCTGGGGGAAGTTTCTGACCCTATGGGTGGCTTTGTGTATCGGGGTGGGAATCGGGCTGGGACGGCTTTTCCCGCAGCTTTCCGATATGTTGTCCAGACTGGAGGTGGGAGGCATCTCTGTACCGATTGCCATACTGCTTTTTGCCATGATTTATCCCATCATGGTCCAGATAAGCTGGGAAGAGATTACGAAGGCAATCCGTTCGCCCAGGCCTATCGGGCTCACCCTGTTTGCCAACTGGGCAATAAAACCCTTTACAATGGCTTTGTTCGCCTGGGTGTTCCTGAGCCTTGTTTTCGGCAGGTTCCTGACCCCCGAGCAGATTGAACAATACCGGGCGGGGACAATACTGCTCGGTGTTGCCCCGTGCACTGCCATGGTGCTGGTCTGGAGCTACTTGGCCAGAGGCAACATGGGGCATACCCTGGTGATGACCGCGATCAATTCACTCACCATGGTCGTGCTCTATGCTCCTGTGGCCGTGTTGCTGCTGGGTATTTCGGGAATCCTCGTTCCCTGGGATACTATTGCCCTTTCTGTGACCATCTATATCGTAACGCCCCTGATAGCCGGTTATCTTACCCGCAGGTGGATGATACAGAAGCAAGGGCTGGAATGGTTCGAAAGCAAGTTTGAGCCTAAATTAGGGAAGGTCTCAGTGATTGCCCTGCTGATCACGTTAGTCGTACTGTTCACCTACCAAGGTCATATTATCGTTGAGTTGCCGGCCATAGTGGGCATGATAACTCTGGCTATACTGGTAAACATCCTGGTGGTTTTTGGTATTACTTATCTGGTTGCCCGCATTATGAAACTCAGGTATGCTGATGCTATACCGGCGGCCATCATTGCCGGCAGCAATCATTTTGAGGTCGCCATTGCCGTGGCGACGACCCTCTTTGGAGTAGCGTCAGGTGCAGCCCTGGCTACCGTTGTGGGTGTACTAACCGAAGTCCCTATAATGCTGTTTTTGGTATGGATTTCACTTATGACTAGAAAGACCTTTCCCAAGCATTTGCAGTAGCGCTGGAGATGTGGATACAATGGAGAAGCAGCCTGTGCAGAGAATACGGCACGCAGTCTTTGTGATACCCATAACAGTGTTAACATATCTGGTGCCGTAGATACAAACTTGAATGGACGAAGCTTCAGGAGAGAAACCAATGAACAAGAGAAGACTTCTAGTAATCATAGTAATTGTGGTGGCAGTAGTGGCAACTACAATCCTGTTGGACACGCTGCTGGCCAACCATAGGCCAGCGATCGCCAGTCTGGAGGCTCAGCCAGAGAGAGTTATTCCCTGGGGAAGCTGCCAGATAGCTTGTAATGCTTCAGATGCTGATGGCGACGTACTGAGCTATAACTGGTCGGCTAGCGGAGGGGAAATAAGTGGGGAAGGAACTGAAGTCACCTGGAGCGCCCCCGGCTCTGTAGGCTCCTACAATGTTACGGTCGCGGTGACCGACGGCCGCGGCGGCGAGGTGATGGGGCATGTAATTATCACCGTGAGAGTCAATAGAGCGCCAACCATTACCAGCTTGGTAACTGATGCACACTGGATTATTCCCCCAGGTACTATTCAGGTGATATGTACCGCTTCGGACCCTGACGATGATGAGTTGAGCTACGTGTGGTCAACGGACGGAGGAAGTATTTGCGGCACAGGCAGAGTTGTAAATTGGACTGCTCCCGAAGAAGTGAGCATATACGACATTACAGTTCTGGTTACGGACGCTTATGGTGCCTCGGAAAGGGAAACAGTGCCTGTTAGCGTAGTAACGGGGCAACCGCCGATTATCGAAAAGCTGGAGATCACGAAGGAGCGTTACGGACATTGTTACCTGAAGCCATACTCAAGCGGATACTACGTCGGAAAAGAACAAATGTATGATATTGAGTGCTTTGTTGCAGGCGCAGGCATTGAAGTGTCTTACCAATGGTCAAGCACAGGTGGCGAGATATCCGGGGAGGGTTCTATGATTTCGTGGAAAGCCCCGAATGTCTCCGGAAAAGTCACGATTAGAGTCATAGTGTCTGATATCGCTGAAAATATGGCCAGCAAGAACTTAGTACTGAGTGTGGTGGATTGCTCACGATGCAAATTTGGTTACTGCCCGGGATAAATGGCGGTTCTGGCTAAGGATACGGATTCTTAAGTGGTGAATGGCGCGTCGCCTGTATTTTGCCTGGAGAGTCGTCAACAGGAAAGCTAGTTTGAGGTACGAGAAATAAGAGTGGTAATGTACTGTGTAGGAGGCTTGGATAGAGCATTTGACAAGAGAGGCTCCAAGAAGGGAAATTAATGAATAAGAAAATATGTCTGCCAATCATGGCGGTAGCAGTACTGCTCCTGGGTTCATCTTGCGGACCGTCAATCATCACCAGTCTGGAAGCGGAGGCAGATTGGACGGCTCCTTTGACCAGTCTCCAGGTGACGTGCACTACTTCAAGTGCTGACGGCGAGATGAGCTACGAATGGTCAACCACGGGAGGCAATATCACCGGCACGGGGCCTGAAGTGACGTGGACCGCTCCCGGAGAAGTTGGCATGTATGACGTAACAGTTGTGGTTACCGACAGCGAGGGCGGGAAAGACACAGCGTCAATAGCTCTAGTTGCATCGAATGGTCCTCCACCGATTATTGAAGACCTGGTTGTTACTGCCGAGCACGAATACTTGAAAGAGACTACCATCGAGTATAAGGTCGCGAAGACATACGAGTACTCTATTGAGTGCATTGCTTCAAACACGAGTGGTGAACTGGTTTACGAATGGTCATGCGATGGAGGCGAGATTTCCGGGGAAGGTTATCTGGTTACCTGGACTGCCCCGGATGAGCGAGGGGATGTTACGGTCACAGCTAAAGTGTTTGATGATGTGGGTAATTGGGTCAGTAGGAGCATAGTTATGGATGTGGTGCGTTGCGCAGCATGCGTGGATTGGTGATGTCAGGAGAAGAATAGCAGTTATACCTAAGGGCATAGTTTTCCCTATAGGGACCTGCACATCAGGTCCCTTTGCTGCGGAAAACCCCGGACAGGAGAACCTATCTTGAGTTGGTATTCGTCGGTTAACAAGAAGACCATCGATTTCTTGAAAAGCGTTTTTCGGGACCCGTTCAGGAGGTACTTGATTCTGTGCCTAGTAATCTTGGGGATAGTTGTTGGCTTCACCAGTCAGGGAAGGTCGAGTGACGGTGAAGGGTTTGAGGTCCATTTCTTCTATCTTAGCGGCTGTCCACACTGTGAGGAACAAAGGCCGTTTAACGAGAAGTTGGCCGAAGAATATCCTCAAATTCAAATCATTGAACACGATGCCGGCACGCCTGCAGGAAATGCCCTGTTGTCCGAGAAACTTGAAGAGCTGGGCATAAAAGACGAGCCGGAGTTCCCTATCACAATCTTCGAAAATCAGGTATTTGGAGGCTGGGAGTCCGAAGAAACCACCGGCAGAGCCATTGAGAAGGCGCTGGAGCAATGTCTGGCGGGGGACTGCCCACCGCCGACGGGGGAAGAGCCCCAGGATGGAATCGTGTTACCCATCATAGGTGAAATCGTACCTGCTGACTATTCGCTTCCAGCCCTGGCTGTAATCCTGGGAGTTGTGGATGGCTTTAACCCCTGTGCTATGTGGGTACTTGTTTATCTGATATCCCTGATAGCGCTCCTGAGGGATAGAAAGAAAGTATGGCTGATTGTCGGTTCGTTTGTCCTGGCTTCGGGAATTCTGTATTTTCTGTTCATGACCGCATGGCTCAATGCCTTCCTGCTCATCGGTTACCTCAAACCGGTGACGATCGTGATTGGACTAGTAGCTCTGGGTGGGGGGATATGGCAATTGAGGGAATTCGTAGAGACAAAGGGCGCCATTGTCTGTGAGGTCACGGACGCGGAGTCTCGAAAAAAGACGATGACCAGAATAGAGACGATTGTGTCTTCCCCGATAACTCTGGGGACGATAGCTGGGATCGTGGTTCTGGCCTTTTCGGTTAATCTTGTCGAATTCGCCTGTTCGGCTGGAATCCCCGCGGTTTTCACTCGAGTTTTGTCTTTGGCCAGCCTCACCACCCTCCAATACTATGGCTACATCCTGCTGTATGTCCTCTTTTTCATGATTGATGACCTCATTATCTTTGGCTCAGCTGCTTTTGCCATGACTTCAAGCCTGGGAGAGCGATATGCGAAGTATTTCAGACCGGTGGGTGCGGCGATACTAATACTCCTGGGAGTACTGCTTTTAGGCTGCCTTTACTCCGGGCGATTCGAGATTCTGGCACCGGTATGCGGCGTACTGTGGTAGGCCGGTAGATACCGGGGTGTCACCGACTCCGGTGCCTTCAGATGTCGAGGAATAGGCCCACGTCAGAATACCTCAGTCATCCTCAGCCCCACGTACACCATATAAGCGATGAAGATGTACCTTAATGGCTTTGCCGGCAAAATATGTGCTGCTCGGGCTCCGAGTGGGGCAAGGGGAATGCTGGTAACCGCTAAACATAACCATACTGGCAGATTCAAATAGCCTACGGAATAAGGCGGCAGGCCTGGTACTCCCAGTCCATTTACAATGTAGCCGACGATGCCACCCAGGCTGGTGAATATTATGGATGCCACGGATGTGCCTACTGCAATGTGCATGGAAAAATTGAGCGCTAACACGAGCGTCGGTACCATCAGTACTCCTCCACCAAGCCCCGTCAGCCCTGTCACCACTCCTACAGGGAAGCCGCAAGCTGCCGCAAGTGTGAGATTTTCCCGTGGCTCTCTGCCTTTCTTTGTCAACCTGGGCATTAGGCCGAGACCCATCCAGGCGGCGATGGCCAGAACCAGTGCTCCGAAGCCCATTTCCAATATTTCACCCGGCAGGTGAGCAGCCAGAGTGGCTCCAGCCAAAGCCCCAACGAGACCGGAGGTGCCGAAAGCCAGGGCGATCTTCCAGTGGATTGCCTTCCTTTTATTATGTCCCAGGGCGCCACTAATGGCTGTCGGTAGAATCACGAGCAAGCTTGTCCCGAAGGCTATTCTTATTGCGACGTCTGAAGGGACACCCGTAGCCAGTATAATCCAGTAGCTGAGAGGGACGATAATAGAACCGCCGCCAATGCCCAGCAATCCACTACCAAAGCCGGCAGCGGCGCCCCCGGCCAGCAGTATGGAAATGAAACGTGGTGTCAAGCTTTTTTCACCCTGAGCTTGCCTTCAAGCGAGTTTGATTGGCGGCCTTTCATCTATGGAGGGGATATAAAAGGTCTCCCTGCAAGGTCGCTCCTCCTTGTTCGTGTAGGAAGAACACATCGTCACAATAGACTTCGATTTCCGGCCGGGCTTCTGACCCATCACATCAGCCCTGCCGACCAAACCATGAACTGTTCAAATTATATCATTGGTTGATAAGCTGACGGGCGAACCGCAGCGCCGTGGTAGAGCCAAAAAAGGATGTCGTTTTGCGGGAACGCGAAGCGCATACGGTTTGCCAGCCGAACTGATGCGCAGGTGGTATCAGCGGGCACACTGTGTTTACAAAGCTGTTTTTTGAGGCTAAAATAAGTATGACGTTGGGCGGTTAGCTCAGTGGTTAGAGCGCTTGCTTCACACGCAAGAGGTCACTGGTTCAAGTCCAGTACTGCCCATTGTAAGGTCTAGCAAAAGGAGGTCAACAAATGGACGAAGGCAGAGGCGGCTTGCTCAGCGCTGGTGGAGTCTTAAGCGTAATAGGAGGGGTATTGGAGGTGATCGGAGGTGGGCTAATGGTGGGTTTAATAGGAAGGGGGGTACTGCCGAGGCTGTGGCATATCTTGTTGCTTCCGGGGCCGGGAGATCCCTTTGTCAGGTTTGTTCCGCCAGTGTGGTTGATCGTCATAGGAGGGATTCTAATTGTTCTGGGTGTAGTGGCCATAGCAGGTGGTGTGTCGGCCACAAAGCGGGGAAGCTTTGGCCTGTCGTTGGCTGGGGCTATCTGTGCCCTTCCATCCGGCATTCTGGGGCTGCTGGCAATCATTTTTGTCTCCCTGGGCAAGAGGGAATTCTAGACGAGGTATCAAATGCCGAAGTGGCGGAATGGCAGACGCGCTACGTTCAGGGCGTAGTGTCCTTACGGGCGTGAGGGTTCAAATCCCTCCTTCGGCACCA
>CAYSBO010000056.1:0-7499 GCA_964429285.1 uncultured Dehalococcoidales bacterium
GGCCTCTGAGACAGAGGACGGATCGGCAGTTTTGACCACGTTTATGTCCGGATTTGGTGCTTGACAACTCGGGCCAATGACCGTACCAGTATCCTCCCAATGTACTCCGTTCTTGGCATACCATTCCACTGTGGTTGGCTCATAAATATCATCCAGGGTAAAGCAGAAAATTTCGCTTTCCTCTGGTTCGAGGCTGTAATCCCATTTGATGAGATTGCCGTGAGCACCCCCATCCCATCTTGGATCGTTGAACTCATTTGTATTTGGACTAGACCATACAACGTTGTGTGCTGGGTCGTCACACAGATCCAGGTCCCAGTGGCTCAGGGCTCCTCGATCAGCCAGGACTGTGACTTCGTAGCACCAGGTCTGTTCGTTATCATCATAATTGTTCAGAGGATATCCATCCACCAACTCGACCTGGAATTTGGCATTGGTTCCCACGTCAGCCTGCACTAGTGGGGAACTGACCGCGGGTAGCATCATCATGACCAGCACGACCACTCCCATCAAAGAAATTACTGCCCTTTTCATAGTTGTCCTCCTCGCGGAACTAAGTACCTATTACCTTTGTCATGTTACATTAGGTATATATATAGTCGTAAAAAAAAGTCAAATCCCTCACTTTTTGTGGTACTTTTGGGGGGTTTATTGAACTTGCCAACCGAATAGTAGATACGAAAGGTACTAGATGTTCTACTTTCTTTGCCCTGCCACCTCTTTGTTCACGTATTATGTTTAATGCTAGCACGGCCCCTTTGGCCAGTCAAGATGTACTGGTCGAAAAGTACCAGGGCCAACCCCGCCCCTCGAGAGATTCTTCGCTGCGCTCAGAATGACATGTAGCAGGAGGGGAATCCTTCATGCGCCGAATAGCAACCCCCATCTAGATTGCTTCGTCGCCTCGCTCCTCGCAATGACGTGCGGCCTCGCCCAGCGGTGAGTCCTGGGTAAGAAGTCACCTTACTAAATTCTAGGCAAAACGGGGCTGAATCGGTACCGACGGGTGATTCTCACACGAGTAGGGGGCTGCTATATATAATATGAATTGAGGAAACTAACATATTTATTCGTAGGCCTGACGCTGGTGGCAGTAATACTCGTTGCCGGGTTAGTACATGGCGTTTTGCTTGCCCGAGAAAGCGCGGCAGCCTATAGTTACTGGCCTGTTTATCACGTAGCGCCTGCAGATAATAGCGATTCGTCGACCTATGATCTTTCTCCCCAGGCGACGTATTCTCTCGATGACAGCTATCTGGCTGAGCGATGGGGGGTAACCAGGATCGAAGCACCCCAGGCCTGGCAAATAACCAGGGGGGATCAGTCCATAGTAGTGGCTGTGCTGGATACGGGCATTGACAAGGATAACCGGGACCTGGCTGACAGAGTGGTGGCCGAGGTCAATTTCACCAATAGTCCTACGTGCGACGACCTTTATGGCCATGGGACTCACATGGCAGGCACCATCGTCGCCGTTGCCCCGGAATGTCGCCTGATGAATGTGAAGGTGGCGGATGACACTGGAAGGTGCGAGCCGTCGGTGGTAGCCGACGGCATCGTCTGGGCGGTGGACCATGGGGCAGAAGTTATCAACATAAGCCTGGCCATGGAAGCGTCGACGGATCTGGAAGAAGCGGTGAGCTATGCCTGGAGCCAGGGAGCCATACTTGTAACGGCGGCGGGCAATAGAGGCGGGTCGGAGCCCTCCTACCCGGCCTATTATGTCAATTGCCTTGCGGTGGCCGGCACCAATGAACACAATTCCTTGGCTCTGTTATCCAGCTATGGCGACTGGGTGGATGTGGCTGCTCCCGGCTTTAACATTTACTCTGAATTGCCCGGGAATCAATATGGCTATAAGACGGGCACCTCGTCGGCCGGCGCCCACGTGTCGGGCGTGGCTGCTTTAGTTCTAAGCGTTGCTGAAGACGACGACGGCAACGGCGCAGTTAATGACGAAGTGCGGTGGGCTATTGAAAATAGTTGTACTACCATCGCTGACGATGGTGTGGGGCAGGGCCTGGTCAATGCCTTCCAGGCCGTGATAGAGATAACTTCTTCACCTTCACTCTGACCTCCTTTGGAAGCGGGAGCCCCCTTTTGGGGGCTTCCGCAGGTCCGGCGGGGACTGCAGGTTTGGGGTGCCCGGAATCACATCTTTAGGTTTCGGACTCATGCTGCACGACCCTGAAGGGTCGCGCTACAGAATTCAGGGGTGAAGATTTCCCAGGATACTCAATGCAAGTCTGGATCCGAAGCTAAAAGGAATTGGAAGACTTGAATAAACCTGGAGACTGGATGGTATTGCGGGTTCCCGGATTGTGCGGGGGCTACAATCAAGACTCGTGGTTGTTTTCCGCCAGGTTATCCCTCATAGCCTTGCGGGCCCGCGATAGCAAGCCCTCGACTGACTTCGGGGAGCGACCCATGACCTGACTTATCTCCATCACGGGCAGATCTTCGAGATATTTCAGTACGAGTACTTCCTGATAGTCCTGAGGCAAGTCCACCAGAGCCTGCTGGACTTCCTGGCGTGTCTCTTCGGACTCCATGGCGCTGAAGATTGTCGGTTCATCCTCCGCAGCTGGCTCCAGCTTCACGCCCTCAATGCCGGGAGGCGGTTCTTCAGCTCTGGGTTCTCGCGCCTGCCGGCGATAGAAGTCATTTATCTTGTGGAATGCAATACTACGCAGCCAGGTATAGAGCCGGCTTTCACCTCGGAATTTGTCCAGCGAACTCAGGGCAGCAAGGAATACTTCCTGGACCAGGTCCTCGGCTACGGCCTGGTTTCGGTCTACCTGTTCTAATACCAGATAGTAAAGCTTCTTCCTGTAGGCGTTGTAGAATTGCTCTACAGCCGAGCCGTCGCCCGAGCGCAGCTTCTCGACCAGTCTGGCTTCACGACTTTCAGGGGTAGGAGTAGCTACTTTCATGTTGCCTCTTTCTTGTTGGATTGTTCCGCCCCAGTGTTATTAACATACCAGCCACGCACCTTTTGTGGAATCACCCATTAGTCCTGGTTGGAGGTAGAAATTAGTACTATAGTCTTCTGCGCTGATGCTCAGGGGGCTGCACTTGTTTTAGGGTTAAGGCCAAAGTATAATTCTGACTTAATTCAGCCGTACATAGCCTAGAAAGAGAGGAACGATGCCGGCTTATGTTTTTTTCCGGAAACAATTCGTGCCACTGTCCGAAGCCAAAGTCGGGATTCTGACCCACGCGCTCCACTACGGCACCGCTTGCTTCGAGGGCATTCGCGGAAACTGGGACAGTGAGCGGGAGACCTTCTGCATATTCAGAGTCCAGGACCACTATAAGCGCATGCTCGAGGGCTGCCGCATCCTGAAAATGAGTGTGCCGCACTCCGTGGAGGAGCTGTGTGAGTTGACAGGTGAGCTTCTGGAAAGGAGCGGCTACCGGGAAGACGTATACATCCGTCCCCTGGCCTACAAAAGCTCCGAGGCTATAGGAGTCCGTCTCCATGACCTGGAGGATGATCTATGCATTATCGTGACTACACTTCCTCCTTACCTCGATATAGAGAATGGCGTCCGCTGCTGCACATCGTCATGGCGTCGCGTGGACGATACCATGATTCCACCCCGGGGCAAGATTTGCGGCATCTACGTAAACAGCGCTCTGGCCAAGACCGAGGCCAGGGAAAACGGCTTTGATGAAGCCATACTGCTGAATCAGGATGGACACGTTTCTGAAGGCAGCGGTGAGAACATCTTTCTCGTTCTGGGAGGTAAGCTGATAACTCCTTCCCCTTCCGATAACATCCTGGTGGGCATCACCAGGGACACGGTCATGAAACTGGCTGAAAACGAGCTGGGCATCGAAACCATTGAGAGGCAAGTCGATAGAAGCGAACTGTATGTGGCTGAGGAGTGCTTCTTCACCGGGACAGCAGCCAACATAGCTCCCATCCTGGAGATCGACCGTCGGCCCATAGGCACGGGCAAGATTGGCAACACAACGGCCAGGTTACAGAGCCTGTTTGCTGAAGTGATACTGGGGAGAAATCCCAAATACTCTGATTGGTATTACCTGGTTTCCCCTAAACCAGCCAGGACATAGCCGCATTCTTTATGCCGGGAGTCACCCCGGGGCTACTCTCAGGGCCTTGAGCAGGTAAAGAAGGCGGCAACTGTGCTCCAGGGTAGCCGTATAGTAGTACGCCTCCTCCAGCAACTGGCTGACGGCAAAGGTCCCATGACCCCGCACCAGGACCACGCTATGCTCGTTCAACAGCCCGGCTATCTCCGCGGCAAGCTCTTCAGGTTTTGCCGTCGGTTCTTTGCTCAGGACAGGCACCCTGGACAACAAGACCTTCCCTTCCAGGTCGGGTGGCACGATCTCTTCTTCCGTGAACGACAAAGCAACGGCGTAAGGCGGGTGTGCATGGACCACTGCCAGGGCCGGGGTGTTTCTGTAGATGCAACGATGAACTTCCAGCTCTTTGGAAGCCAGGGGTGTAGCCCGGTTGTTTTTGCTTATCCCCGTCTCCACCAAATCCGCTTCCTGTATGGAGCCCAGCAGGCTCCCCCGATGGGTAATAACCAGCTGCTCTCCCAGTTTGACGCTGAGGTTGCCTCCCTGGGGCGAAACCAGCCCCTGGGTGAAGAGAGCCTGCCCTACTACCTGGAATTGGGATAACATCACATTGAACCAAAAATCAAACGTGAGAAGAGCCGGACCGTCTGCTGATGACTTCTTCTGTCATTATTGTATTTATCGCCGCTTTCGGCGCTGTTCGCATAGCCCATTAGTACTATATTGCAGAAAGCCGCTGACAAAGCTGATAATCCGTTCCTGCTTCACGGAAAGCGACTTCATAGCTATCGGTTGTCAGCCGGTTGCTTTCTGCCCTTTATCCAGCTTGTTGGTCAATCGCGACTTGAGTCTGGCGCCTTTGTTCTTGTGAATAATCCCTTTGCTCACCGCTCTATCTACGCTACTTATGGCCGTCATGGTCTGGTCCTGTGCCGATTCTTTCCCGGCACTGACCGCGCTTCTGGCCTTGACTACGTGGGTCTTAAAACTACGGCGTACCAAACGGTTCCGTAACCGCTTTCTCTCTGCTGCCCTGGCCACCTTATTACCCGATTTCTTGCTCGACACTTATTCCCCCTTTCTGGTCACACTTACCACGTTCCATACAGAATTGATCCTGGACATTATTCTACTTAACTGAATGGCGTTTTTCACCTCCAGGGTGAGAAACAACGAGGTGCTGTCATCGCGGTGATCGCTCATGCTCATTTCGGCAAGGTTCACCCCTTCCGCAGCTATGATAGCACTGATATCCCTGATGAGACCAACCCTATCCCAGGCATCAACTTGAATCATAACCGGATGGACCTGTGCCACTTCACCCCATTCTACCTTGATTAGCCGTTCTTTATCCTCTTCATTGATTATGTTCAGACAGTCGGTGCGGTGTACCGTGATGCCCCGGCCCTGAGTAATGTAACCAACAATCTTGTCCCCGGGCAATGGATGACAGCAGTTAGCCAGACGCGTCAGCAAGTCACCGACACCGAGGACGTTGATGCTCAGCGGGCTGACCTTGCTCCGGGGCAGGACTCCGACCTCTTCCGCAGTGGGTTCCAGGTCTCCACTGAATCTGAGCGCTATTCGGGAAGGGCTGATGCTGCCGCTGCCCAGGGCAGCATAAAGGTCATCCGCGTCCTCGTAGTCGAGTAGTCGGGCTACCTTGTCCACTCCGGGCAGGCCGACCACCAGCTTCTTAAGTTCCTTATCCCAGATCTGCCTGCCGGTTTCAACGGACTGGCTTCGTTCTTGCTTGTTAAACCATTGGCGGATCTTGTTTCGTGCGTGAGACGTCTTAACGTAGCCCAGCTCGGGATTAAGCCAGTCCAGACTGGGACCTTTATCTACTTTGCTGGACACAATCTCCACTACGTCACCGTTCTTAAGGGCACGATGCAGGGGTTCCAGTTTTCCATTCACTTTGGCCCCGATACATCTGTAGCCCAGGTTCGTATGGATCCGGAAGGCAAAATCTAGAGGCGTGGCCCCTCTGGGCAACTCCTTTATCTCTCCCTTAGGCGTATAGACAAACACCCGGTCCACCAGGACGTCGGTCTTGATAGATTCCAGAAACTCCTCGCCATCGAGATCCTCTCTCCAGGCAGCGAGTTGTTGCAGCCACTTTACTTCCTCGTCGGGATGCTCGCCTTTTCCTTCTTTGTAGAGCCAGTGAGCAGCCACCCCGTATTCGTTGACCTGGTGCATGTCATGGGTCCGGATCTGGGTTTCCAGGGGCGTCGTGCCCTGACATATTACCGTAGTATGCAAAGCCTGGTAGCCGTTGTCCTTGGGGTTGGCAACGAAATCGTCGAACTCTTCAGGCACAGGACGCCACAGATTATGAATCACCCCCAACGCCTTATAGCAGTCTGAAACTGAATCTACTAACACTCGCACGGCAAAGAGATCGTGTATATCGCCGAAATTCTTGCCCTGGGCATCATACTTGCCCATCTTCTGATATATGCTGTAAATATGTTTTGGCCGGCCGGAAACCTTAGCCTCTATGCCGGCCTTAGCCAGTTCCTGGCGCAACGTCTCACTCATTTCGGCCACGAAACCTTCCCGCTCGGTCCGCTTGCTGGCTACCAAACGGGCAATGCGATGGTACAAGCGCGGCTCCAGGTAGCGAAAAGCCAGGTCCTCCAGTTGCCATTTGGCTTTCCTCACGCCCAGGCGGTGGGCCAGCGGCGCATATATCTCCAGGGTCTCCCGAGCGATGGCGCGCCGTCTCTCCGCGGGTAGCGCCCCCAGCGTACGCATGTTGTGTAACCTGTCTGCCAGTTTGATAAGAAGCACCCGCAGGTCTTCAGCCGTGGCCAGGAGCATTTTGCGCAGGTTTTCCGCCTGAGCTTTCGACTTTGCTTCTCCCGTTTGACTTCGACTTGTGAGCTTGTTGAGTTTGGTAACTCCGTCCACAAGCTTCCCTACCTGCGGACCAAAATTGGCCTCGATTTCGTCTAATGAGACACCGCAATCTTCGGGTACATCGTGCAGCAGGGCAGCAGCTATAGTCTCGGCATCGAGATGAAACTCGGCCAAAAACATGGCTGTACTCAGGGGGTGTTCCAGATAGGGTTCCCCGGTTTTGCGCAGCTGTCCATGATGAGCCCGGGCGGCGAATTCGTAAGCTGCCTTAACCAGGGCCACCTTGTCTTCGGGCAGATAGCCGCTGCCCTTCTCTATAAGTGCAGTGACTTCCATTAAATTCATGATACTGCAACAGCAGAAGTAATTCAAATCTAACCGGTCTCATGGACGGTTGCCGGGTAACTTGAAAAAGGGGTAGTGAGAGTCTAAAATGGTCACTCTGGGAGGTCTCCGGGCCGATAATTCACACTGTGACGGACTATTGACCGTCGTTTGGGATAACATATGACAGGGCAAAGTCTGAACATGAAGTCGGGGTTGCCCCGACAGGAATGCAGTGGAGTGTTGTTGCA
>CAYSBO010000057.1:0-7194 GCA_964429285.1 uncultured Dehalococcoidales bacterium
AAGCTCGCTAACGGTCACCATCTGAATCTTGCCGGCAGCTTCGCTATTGGTCAGAAGGGCGGTATGCTGTCCAGCCAGTGCCTTGGCCTGCTTGACCTCTCCAAGATGCTCCGCGGGCAATTCTAGCTCTTCATAAACCTTGGCCAGGAATGTCCTCTCCCAATCCTGGATGTGGTGGCCATAAGTCTCAGCATCCATAGCTGTGACCACGTAGATATTCTCTCGTTCACCCTGCCACTCCTCCAAATGAGCGAGGAATTCCTTGGCCTCCAGGTCCTGGAAACTTATCCTGTTGCTGAGCACATCATCGCGGAAGAATAGCATCAGGTTCTGGCCTTCGTGCTCCACTTTGTATATGACGTCCATAGGCCACTCGGCGGGACAGGCAATACCGCTCATAATAATCCAGCGATACCCTGACTTGATAATAGGCTGTAGAATGTCCCGGCTATAGCACATCTCCGGGGGAAAGAATCCCTGGGGCGCATATGCCTTTCCAAAGGCACGCCGATTGGTCTGTGTGTTCAGGTCTATTTGCCTCTTGACCTCTTCTTTGGGTATCAGAGGCAAGATGGGGTGATATTTGCCCGTCCCGGTGAATTCAAGCTGGCCTTTCTCAGCAAGACTCTTGAAGCCGTCAATGACATCTCGATGGCCGCAGTCTATCAGCATATCAGTCAGGACACCGTTGACGTTTATGGTTACCCGAGCATTGGGATACTCCTCGAACACCTGAAGCAGTGGACGGTATGATTCGTCGCATATCTTCCTTAGCACCGACGGCACCTGGGTAGGTGGCTGATAGAAATGCAACAATTGCGCCCAGTAGATCATGTACACCTCCCGGTGAAAATCCTGTAGATGCGATACACCACAACTAAAGGATGTCGCCTATTCTAACATATACGGTCAACCACATAAATCTTGATACATTCTTACCCGTAGTTGCCAGCAGTTTCAACCGCCGATGGCAATCCCATTGCCTTTTCGGCATTGCTTCGACTCGTCTGAACGGTCTCGCACGGTTTTCATGCCAACCTGATTCGCAGAGAATCTGCCAAGACAGCCTTGCGGTACCCCTCGGTAGTCACTACACTTAAGAGAACTAGACCAAAATGAAGCTTAGGTTCAACATCCCTCAGATAGGCAAGAGGACTAGCCTATTCTGCCGAATTCCTTTTCCAATTGATGCGAACTCAGATGAATCATAGTTGGCCGACCGTGGGGACAGCTCCGTGGCTGTCTGGTTTGCTCGAGCTGCTTGACCAGCTCCCGCATCTCTTCGTTGCTTAACTGCTGTCCGGCTCTGATGGCACCGTGGCAAGCAAGAGATTCAGCTATCTTTTCCTTCCAGGGAATTAGGCCTTCTTTGCTGCGGAGGTCATCAAGCAGGGCACTTATTATCTCAATAACATTCGCCGTACCCATCAATGCCGGTATCGTGCGTATCAAGTAGCTTCGATTGCCGAAAGGCTCAATGCCGAAGCCAAGCTCGGCCAGGAATTCTTTGCTAGCCTTCAGCGTCGCGTCCTCTCTGGGACTGAGCTCTATAGTTATCGGCTGCAGTAATCCCTGGACTTCAACTTCCTTTTGTGCCCACTGCGCCGAAATTCGGTCATAGAGTATGCGCTCATGGGCAGCGTGCTGGTCGATGAGATAGAGCCCATCGGGTCCCTCAGCGATAAGGAAGGTGTTCGCCAGTTGCCCCAGCACCCTCAAAACTGGCAATTCCATGGTTGGCAACTGGGCGACAACAAAAGCTGGCTCATTATCCATCACCATGCGGGGCTTCTGCCACTCCTCTGAGTGGACTGAGAAGGGCACGGTCCTGGACGTGGCAATAGGCGTCCTCGCTAGTCCCTCTTCTACCGCTTTCTTTACGCTGCTGAACGCTGCTTGCTCATGGCAAAACCTTATTTGCGCTTTAGCAGGGTGGATGTTGACATCAAGCTCTTGAGCCGGCAGTGAGACATTGATCACCACAATAGGATGCTGACCCTCCATAAGCAAGCCACGATATGCTTCCTCGGTCGCTCGGGTTAGCAGTGGACTTCGCACCCATCTCCGATTGACGAAGAAGCTCAGATAGTTACGACTAGCGCGCCCGAGGGAAGGCGGGCTTGTTAGGCCGCTGATTTTGATTGGTCCGTCAGTATGCTCCACCTTGAGCATCCTTTCACCCAGCTCTGAACCATATATCTGGCTCACAGCCTCACGGAGATCATTGCTACCCGTGGTGCGCAGGCTAGGGCGTCCGTCAAGAACGAGGCTGAACTTCACCTCGGGAAAAGCCAGGGCGTACTGACTCACCAGATTGGCGATATGGTTATTTTCGGTATTGGCTGATTTCAGAAACTTCAGGCGGGCCGGGAAATAGCGAAACAAGCGGCGCACGGTTAGAGTGGTGCCTTGAGGTCGAGCTCGGCTCTCTTTCCGGACTACCTCACCCTTCTTCAAATACATGTAGCTGCCAACGACCTCCGAAGGCGATTGGGTGGCGATCTCGACCTCGGCGACAGCGGCGATACTGGGCAAAGCCTCACCCCGAAAGCCCAGGCTGGAGATTCTCTCCAGGTCGTCTAAGCTGCCAATCTTGCTGGTGGCATATCTGTCAAAGGCAAGCTCTAATTCCGACGCCGGTATACCGTCCCCGTTGTCTCCCACCCTGATTACTTCTGCTCCCCCTCCTTCAGCTTCTACTACAATCTCGGTGGCTCCCGCATCCAGCGAATTTTCTACCAGCTCCTTCACCACTGAAGCCGATCTCTCCACCACCTCCCCGGCAGCGATCTTGGCCACAAGCTCCGATTCCAAAACCTTAATAGCCATGCAACTCAATCATACACGTTACCGTGTATTGCGTCAACAGTTTATGATGAAGAATCGAAGTCCTTCTCGATTTTTTCCAGGGGTGCCAGACTGGCCAGTAGTTTCTTGACTCCCACCTCCTCAAAGACTACAGTCAGTTCCTGGTCTTCAGTTGTAGGGCTGCAATTCATCACTATGCCCGGGCCAAATTTGCTGTGGTGGACATGATCGCCGACGTTTAGTCCCGGAGCACCAAGAGACGCCGAAGGCCGAGAATAGGCACTAGCTGCAACAGTTGGACTTCCCTGCCACAGTCTCCCAGGGCTTATCAGGTGGGGTGAGATGTCCTGCAGAAAACGCGACGCCGGGTTTGCTGCGCTGCCGCCAAACAAGTTCCGACGATAGCTGCGTAGAAGATATAATCGCTTCTTTGCCCTAGTTATTCCCACATAGCAAAGACGGCGCTCTTCCTCCATTTGTTCAGGATCGTCGAACGATTTCCTGTGTGGGAGAATGCCTTCCTCCAGGCCCACGATAAAAACCACCGGAAACTCCAATCCTTTGGCCTGGTGCAGGGTGATGAGAGTCACAGCATCGGCTTTCTCATCCAGTTCATCTATATCCGACACCAGGCTCACTTTTTCCAGAAACGCGGTCAAAGCCTCTTCTGGATCGAGTTCATCATATCCACCAGCAACATTGCGAAGCTCCATTATGTTCTCCCATTTCTCCTCTCCACCTTCTTTGTCCAGAATATGTTCCCGGTATCTAGTTTGCTCCAGTATCTTGTCCATCAGACCAGAAAGGCTTGACTCACGGCTCCGTGCGGTGAGTCTAGCCATAAGGGCTTCGAATCCAGCCAGAGCCTGGACAACGCGAGGAGACAGAGATTGCTTCACTTCGCGGGCGTTGTCATTATCACTTATCTGTTTCAGAGCCTGGAAAAGGGAAATGTCTTGAGCCTTTGCCCAAGATTGAAGCTCGCTGAGGGTGCGAGACCCGATACCCCTGGCGGGTGTATTTATGATTCGAGTCAAGCTGACATTGTCCTGCGGATTATGGATAACCTTGAGGTAGGCGACAATGTCCTTAACCTCTCTGCGTTGGTAGAAACGCGTGCCACCAACAAGCCTGTAAGGCACACCATACCTCAGAAAAGCCTCCTCTAATGCTCGCGATTGGGCATTAACCCGATACATAATCGCACAATCTCTGAGGGATATCTGCCCTTGGTCAACCAGCTTCTCAATCTCGCTGACCACAGACTGGGCTTCTTCCTCGGCATCATAGCTTTCGATAACGGTCACCGAGTCTCCATCTTCGTTCCCTGTCCATAGTTTCTTAGGTTTGCGCTGTATGTTTGCAGAGATCATGCCTGAAGCTACCTCCAGAATCGTCCTGGTGGAGCGATAGTTCTGCTCCAGGAACACCACCTTGGCTTCGGGGTAGTCCTTTTCAAAACTCAAGATATTACGCAAATCAGCAAATCTCCAGGAATAGATAGACTGGTCAGGGTCGCCGACCACGCACAGATTTCGGTATTTTTCTGCCAGCTGCTTCATCAACATATACTGGACAACGTTAGTGTCCTGGAATTCGTCAACCAGAATGTGAACGTACTTTGACTGGTACTTCTTGAGGATTTGAGGGTGATTCTGGAACAAATGGACCGTCTTCATAAGCAAGTCATCGAAATCTACCGCCCGGCTCCGGCTCAGCAACTGTTGATACCGTTGATATACTCTGTGAACTATCTCCTCATAGTAGCTACTAACCCATCGGGCATACTCTCCCGGACCAATAAGGCGGCTCTTGGCAGCCCCGATAGCCGACCGCAGAGCCCGAGGAGCGTACTGCTTCGGATCGAGGTTCAGTTCTTCTAGAGTCTGTTTTATCAAGCTTGACTGGTCATCCTCGTCATAGATAGCGAAGCTTGAGCCAAGCCCTGTGAATTCACCCTCACGACGGAGGATCCGGGCACAAATCGCGTGAAAGGTGCCCAAAGTCAAGGGTTGTGCACCCTGCCCCAGGAGTTGCTCCAGTCTATCTCTCATTTCGCGGGCGGCCTTGTTGGTAAAGGTAACCGCCATTATGTTGTGGGGGCTAACACCGCACACTCTCACCAGATAGGCAACCCGGTGGGTAATCACTCTGGTCTTGCCACTGCCTGGCCCAGCCAGGATAAGCACAGGCCCTGCGATGGCTTCCACGGCTTCTCTCTGGGCGGGATTAAGTGCGGCTAGGATATCCATGAAGGTTCAGTAACTATTATAGCATTGAAGGAAGGATGCCCCAAAGCGTGAGGGAGACCAGAATTGACAAACATGATGGTCCAGGGTTGACCCGACGGGCGCGACGAGCCACCGACGAAGACACCCACCATTGCCTCTTCTTCACGGATGCTAACAGGACGAGCGGGCTACTTCTCTACAGGGTGCGTTGCGGGGCGCAATCCAGTTACGCGATATACCGCAATGGGTGCCGCTTTCCCTTTAAGACTCTGTGACCCCAGTTCCTCGGTCTCTAAATAGTCCTTTGTCTGATTATACGTTTCAGGACCAATCCAGACTTCCCCTCCAGGGGTATTGCTACAAATGCGGGAGGCCGTGTTGATCGAATCTCCAATGACGGTATATTCAGTGCGTCCAACCGAGCCTACATTGCCAGCTAAGGCTGCACCGGTGTTGACACCGATGCCAAAGTGCACCGGAACAAGACGGTTATCGCTTTGCTGTAATTCAGCGACCTTGTGCTGCGCTTCCCACGCTGCCTTCACCGCCAGCAATGCGTGCTCCGGCTGATCGTGCGGCGCATTCCATACCGCTACGAGGCTATCGCCACCGAACTTGTGAACTATACCATCATGCTGTACTACGGCGTCTGCGACGACCGACAAGTAAGAATTAAGCATCTGCACCGTAGCTTCGGGAGACAATTGCTCACTCATTTGGGTAAAGTTACGGATATCAGCAAAAAGCGCGCTCACCTCTCTCTGCTCGCCTCCGAGACCAAGCTTGCCAGCGTCCGCTCGGCTTACTATCTCCCTGGCTATTTGGGGCGAAACATAACGGCCAAAAAGCTCCTTGACAAACCGTTTATCCGCCTGCTCGCTGACCACCATGTAAACAACATTACCGACATAGACTACTGGAAGTAGCAACAGGGGATAGAATAGGTCTAGGATATACCCTCTGTCGAAAGCAAAGAAGCCAGCCAACAGGCAACCAATGAATAACCCTCCAGTTATTCCTGCTCCCTTTGCTACGTCCGTCCAGTACCAGGTCCCACACCGGGGCAAGGCAAAGGCAGTGATGCCAATCAATAGCAGCATAACCAACAGGGTGACGACGTTGCCGGTCTCTATGAGGAAGCGCTCGGTGAGAATGGTATCCATGACAGCAGCGTGTATGAAAACTCCGGGAATCTTGCTGGCCGAGGTAGGGATTGCCCAGGTGTCAGGCTCGCCGGTAGCAGTCATCCCAATCAACACTATCTTGTTATTGACCACCGACGGGTCAAAGGCACCGCTGATGACATCACCGTAGGAGACGTACGGCCGCCTTTCACTATCGGCGGCAAAGTTGATGTGGAGACAGTATGAGGCATCAACCGGAACGTCACGGGCCAACAAGCTAATCTTGCCATTCTCCAGTGGATATTCTTGCGGTAGCGTCCTTGAGAAATGTCTGTAGAGTACAGCCAGCGTCAATGAGGGATAGACCCGTCCTGAGCTTGACTCAACAATCAGTGGTAGTCGCCTCACCGTGCCATCGCCATCAGGAACCACGTTCGCATGTCCAATACTACTGGCAGCCTGTTCCAGAGAAGCTACCGGCAACAGGAAATTGTCATAGGTAATCTTGGTTCCCCCGCCAGTGGCTAATTGGGTGCCAACGGTAGCCAGGACAACATTGTCCGCTTCGGACATTGCTGTCGCCAGCATTTCATCGCGGGAGGAGCTATCGGTGAAGACGACATCAAAGCCTATTACCT
This sequence comes from uncultured Dehalococcoidales bacterium, assembly GCA_964429285.1. Taxonomy (GTDB): domain Bacteria; phylum Chloroflexota; class Dehalococcoidia; order GIF9; family AB-539-J10; genus RBG-13-51-36. The sequence continues at coordinate 6,802 of CAYSBO010000057.1, forward strand.
GGGCGCCAGCTTGTCTCAGGTTATCAATAGCCTGGGCATGGAGACTGCGTGGCCACTCCGCCCACCGGCCATAAGTTTCAAGGGTATCGTCATCGATACCAGCGATCACGATATTAGGAGAAGGAGGCTCAGAGGCAAAGAGCTGGTCAGAAAACCACAGGTTGATGGTGTGGAACGGTTGAACCAGCACAGCCATCAGGGTAAAGAGGCATCCCACACCTATGATTACCAGAGTATGATAAAGGCGCTTGCGCTGGCTTCTGGTTACTCTGCGCTTGGATAATGGATTAGCTGTAATCTTGCTTCGCCTCTGGGTAACCGTTGCTCGTGGCGGGCTTCTAAGACCGCCTCACCATCACAATATACTGCTCCTAGCTCGGCACAGTCAAGACG
>CAYSBO010000058.1:0-7019 GCA_964429285.1 uncultured Dehalococcoidales bacterium
ACATTTCTCCTGTTCCCCTTGAGATTGCTTCGGCTTCGCCTCGCAATGACAGGGGGATGAGTTGTTACTCAGGCACTTCCATTTCTGCGGCCGTGGCTCTCTCTCTCGCTCCGCCGCGCGTGGACTGTGCCCTGAACTCCTGATTCATTTCCAGGATCTGCTTTCTCTCCTGCAACCACCTGTTGAACTCCCCGTCGGGGTCCTGGATCCCCATTTCGTCCATGGCGGTCCTTCTGCTGTGGACTCCGGCCTGGACAAGTAGCTGTTCGTTCTGGGCCTGGCGGGCTGTGTCGGTGGGGAGTATGGGCCCCCAGACTACGCGGTGAGTTATTCCCTCAAAGCTTTCCTTCATGTATTTGGTGGCGAGCCTGAGTATAAGCTCGTTGCGGTGGTGGTAGGCGTTGGTGCGGATGGTGCGCTTCCTGGTGACTCTCTGGATAAGGCTGCCCAGCTCGATCTGGAGCGCTGCACCTGAGAGCTCTTTCTCGACGCCTCCCCAGGCAGCACGGGGCGTCTCGGAGATGTCGTGCAGGGCCCGGTATAGCAGGTCGATGTACTCGACGTGCAGCCTAACGCCTCCTCCTTGCAATAAGTCCAAGAGATAAGCCTTAGCGTCCTCCGGTATGGTCCACAGCGCCCCGGGCTGGACCTTGATGTCCTCGGCCGAGGCGATGTTCTCCAGCACAGCGATGGGGTTTCCGGAGAGCTCCAGGATGCGGGATAGCTGGCTCAAGGCACGGTTTAGCTCCCGCTGCGGCTGGACCAGCGATGGGATGTCGGAGGTACCCCAAAACTTCTTGGGCTCCCGGAGGTTGGGGAAGATAACGAAGGGAATGAAGCCGTAGGGATTGGACCTGGACTCCATGAGGTCGCTGTCCAGGTAGAGCTCAAAGTCCCTGGCGGTCCACAGCTCCGTTATGGTGGCGGTCTTCTTCTCGATGGGCCGGCCGTAGAGGAGCTGGACCTCGTCCTGGGTGAGTGTGTATTGTGAAGCGACTCTCCACACCCTGGAGGTATCGTCTCCCAGCCACCAGGCGTAGATGCCCGACACATCGGGGGCGGTAATGCGGACCCGCTTCTCGTCGGTATCCCATATTACCTTGTAGCAGCCGTCGCCCAGGACGGCGGCGTCTATCTCGGTCTCGTAATCGAGCTGCTGGAGGTTGTTGTCCTCGTAGACCTGGCGAAGGAGCCGCTCAGCGTTGTTGACGCGGGAGTTGAGGGAGTTTGTGGAGTTTATTGAGTTGCTTGAGTTTGTTGAGTTCATTGAGTTTGTTGGGTTGGTTGTGTTTGTTGGGTTTGGTGAGTTGGGGTAGCAGGCGAAGTTGAGGCCCTGCATGAGAAAGCTGGTGACCTTGTCGATGGCGACCTTGGCGTAGTTGAAGACCAGCTGACGGTGTCGTGAGGTGGTCGGCCAGTGGGTTCCCTGGTAGAAATCGAGGTTGGAGCGGTAGGCGGCCAACCGGTTGGAGTCCATGCGGGCCAGGTGAGATGGGTTGAAATCAGTCATCTCTCACGCCTCCTTTTGCTGCCCTGGGGCTGAAATCCCTGGCCGCTTCGGCTGCCAGGGCCAGGCTCATCAAGAAATCGTCGTGTCCCTCGGAGGGATCGACGTAGAAATTCATGGTCTGGTTGGGCCGGTACTGGGCGCGGGCTTTCTCAAGCTGATACATGGTCTGCTCGTATTCGTTCGAGCCGTCCTGCTTGTAAAGTTTCAACCGGCCGCTGTTAACGAACGACAATAGCTCGAATCCCATGTCGCTCTTGCTTTTCTGGGTAAATGTGAAGGGGACGACCCGGGAGCCGACCTCTTTCCTCAGAAAGCTGGCTACGGGCTGACCGATGCCTGTCGCGTCGACCAGGACCCTGTGGCATTTCCACCTCTTGAGGATATCCACGAGCTGGGGATATAGCTGGCTGTGGGCGGTGCCGGTCCAGTGGTAGTGCTCGACGACGTGCAGGCGGGGCTCGGCCGGGGAGAATATGGGGTGCCGGGCGGTGTCCACCTCGGCAATTGTGATTACGGTGGAATCCAGCTTTGGTTTGGCGGCCGTCAGGGCTGCCTCTTTGGTCTCCTCTCTCTCCCCGGCGAGGTCGATGCCGGCGATGTATGCCCTGCCGTCCTCCGGCTGTCTCAGTCTTGAATGGGTGCCGAGCATGCCGACGATCTGCTGGCGGGTTAGGAAGCCTCCGCCTCCTTTGATGGGAAGCAGAAGGTACTGAGTTCTGAAAAGGGGATGGTCTTCGCCCAGCCTGGCTTTCTCGGCTTCTACGTACTTCTTGTAGTCGGGGTTGTGCCTGGCCACCTCGCGCCAGTCGAATCTGAAATGGCGCTTGATTCCATCTCCTCTCTCAAGCTCGAGGTTGGTCTGCTTGATTTCCTCCAGCAGCGTGGAATCATCCCAGGTGGTGCCGTAATGAACCGTGGTAACGTTGGTGGCGCTGCCCATGGGGCGGAACTCCTTGGTGTACTTCTCCTTGCTGACGTCCTGGGACTCGTCTATCTCCAGGAGGATATCGGCGGTATGGCCGACTACCGAGGACGACTCCTCAGCCGAAAGAAAGACGGCCCGGGTGGCGGCCAGCACGATGATATATCCCATCTCGGTATGGTAGATGCCATCAAAGCCGAACTCGTCTAACCTTTCCTTGAGGCGCTGCATGGAGATGACGGTCTGCGGCTTGAAGGTGGGGGAGCACTTTATGAGGCTGCCTCCCTGCGACATAAACAGCGTCATCAGGAGCACTTCAAGATGGGCCGACAGCTCATTCTTGCCTCCCTGGCGGGCGATCTCGACGGAAATGGTCAAGCCCCTGCTCAGCTGGATGCTGTCAATAACTGCCCTGACCACGTCCTGTTGATACGGCCTCAGCTTCATTGTCGGGCGGCTCCAATTCCTATGCCTATACCCAAGGGAACTGCGACGTCGGTCAAAACCTTGTGGACAGCCTCCTTGAGCGATTTCTTCTGCTCTTTGGATATCTGATAGCGGGTCCTGACAAGCCGGGCGATGATATTGGCTGCTTCCAGGTGAAGATCGATCCTGTCCGGCTCGCGCTCAGCCAGCTCCATGAGCTTCATCCGCAGGAAGGCAATCTCCTGATCGATGCCTTCAATAAGGGATGCTTCTTCCAGCTCGACCTTTTCGGCCTCGGTCAGGGCGCGGCTGTAGAACCCGTGCTTACGAGCGTTTTGATTGCCCTTTGGGGCGCCTCTTTTTGCCATTTTCCTCAACTTTGGCCTTCACCAATCCGTAGACCAGGGCATGGGCGGCCAGGGTATACTTTCGATTCTCCAGAGCGTACTTCAGTAGTTTCATTCGGTACCTCCATATGATTATTGTTCCAGCGGGCAAGAATCTGCCGGAGCGCCGGAGTATGATCGTGGCGCTGCTGGGCCACGTACGTATCGCTGGAATAGAGCAGGGCTTTCAGGTTGAACCACTGAGACTGGCCCAGGGAGACGGCGGGCTGGCCTCTATCATTCCACTGCTCGACAAGGAGCTCCTTCTCCTCCGGAGTGAGCTCGCCGTTGCCCGGGTGGGACCCTTGCAACTCTTGAAATGCATTATATATAGGGTGCAAAGTTTGCAAAGGTCCAAAAGTGGAGTATTTCTTCTTTCTGCCCTCCAACGTGCCGACGATCAGTTTTGCGGTTTCAAGCTCTTTCAGGGCTGAGGCGAAGGTCCTGTCGCTGATGCCGGCCTCCCTGGTGAAAGCTGTAAGCTCTTCCCTGAACTTGTCTCCGTCGGAGAGGGCGTCCATGATGAGGTCCCTGGCCTGCTCTCTCTTGGTGTTTTCCTCATCCACCTCGCCGGTGACTCTGATCACGGTGGTGTTTGTATCCGTGTCCTGGACGGATAACGAAAGGGGCTTTATCAGGTCGCCGTCCCGGTTCTTCAGATGCCACAAGGTGTAGGCGGTGTCGACCTTGGTCAAGCCCACCATGGAATCGACGTAGGCCAGGATATCGCTGGAGCCCCTAATTCTCTGGCCCAGGTCGCGGATGAAACCCATTTTGCGCAGGTGATGGGTGAATACAATGGCGCAGCCGGAGTCATGTCGAAGGGCAGTGAAGACGGAGAAGAGCGTGGCCATATCTTCGGCCGAGTTTTCGCCTCCGCGGTGGACTCTTATCAGGCTATCGAAGAGGATGAGACTCGGCTCGATTTCAGCGACCTTGCTATGAAGGGAGTCTATCCAGCGGTCGTGTGAGAGATTGACACCGCACATGGAGGCGATGTGGATGGGGCAGTCATCGGAACTCTGGCCCGTGATCCGGGCAAGCCTTCGGTGCAGCCGGGCCTCGCCGTTTTCTTCATCGATTATGAGAACCGGACCCTGCTGGGTGGTGAACCTGTGGAGGAAGGGCTGCCCGGTGGCCACTGATCGCGCCAGCTCCAGGAGGAGCCAGGTCTTGGCAGTGCCGGGGTCGCCGGCCAGGCCCATGACGCCGCCTCGGGATAAGAGGGGTTCGACCAGCCATAGCTGCTGAGGGAGGGGGCGGGTCAATAGCTGAGACAGGGATAGGGTGGGAAGGGAAGGGAGAGGTAATTGCTGAGCGGCGGGCTTAGGTCTGCCCCTGGCCAGGGGTTGGGAGGCGGGCGGGGACTGGTAATCCTTGTGCCGCCGGGTGGCGTCTGATAGTTCGGTATAGCTATCGTCCATTAGCAATCATTCACAGAAAACCCCTAGAGGCAGATCCCACCCGGCAGAAGTGCGTGTCTCCAATTCAGCTTCTCTTGCTGTCAGGCCTGCTCGCGGGCGCTGGTAGATGGGGAACGTTCGAGCAGATTCTCGATCGCTTTCTTGGGGACGACGATCCTCTTGCCGAAGCGGAGGGTCGGCAGCCGGCCGGTGCGAGCCATTTCATAAGCGAGGGCACGGCTGATGCCCAGGAGTTCTCCAGCTTCCTCAACGGTGAAGGTCAGTCTTTCCAATTGCATTGTGTTATCGGTGGTCTTGACAGGACTTGGTGAGAACGATATACTAGCACAAATGTTCTAGTACATCAATGGGGTTGTGTCACACCGCCTGGTATTCGGGGTGACGCGTGATACAATAAGAAACGGGGGAGTATCAGCATGAGAGGACATATCACACAGAGGAGCGCAGGGTCATGGAGCATCGTTATCGACGTGGGGAGGGATCCCAGGACAGGGAAAAGACGCCAGCAGTGGTACACGGTGAGGGGCACCAAGAAGGATGCGGAGAGGGAGCTAAGGGAGAGGTTACGAGCGTTAGAGACGGGGGCGTATGTCAAGCCTCAGAGAACGAGCCTGGGAGAGTACCTGAAGCACTGGGTTCAGAGCTACGCTGTGATGCACACGTCGCCCAGGACGGTTGAGGGGTACCAGTCCATTGTCGAGCGCTACCTTGTTCCTGCGCTTGGCGGAATCCCATTATGTGAGCTGCAACCGCAGCACCTGGAGAAATACTACGGCGATGCTCTGTCGCACGGGCGGATCGACGGCAAGGGAGGCCTTTCCACGCGCACCGTGCTGCATCAGCACCGGCTCCTGTCGCAGGCGTTGAGCCATGCAGTAAAGCAGGGTCTGCTAATGAGGAACGTGGCTGAAGCCGTCGTGCCTCCCCGGCCTGCTCGGAGCCAGATGGCGACTCTGTCTTCCGCCGATGTGCCTCGATTCCTTGAGGCTGCCCGAAAGACGCCCTACTACGTTTTGTTCTACGCCGCCCTGTATACGGGGATGCGGCGGGGGGAGCTGCTGGGGCTGAGGTGGTGCGACATAGACCTGGGAAAGGGCTCGATCTCCGTCGTCCAGACCCTGCACAGGCTGAGCGGCGGGAGGTTTCTGCTCAAAGAGCCTAAGAGTCCTCACAGCCGGCGTTCGGTAGCATTGTCGCCTTCTCTGACAGAGCTGCTGCGTCGTCATCACACGGAGCGGGAGACGCAGAAGATTCTACTCGGCAAGGCGTTGGCCGGAGAGGACCTGGTGTTTTCTTATCTGGATGGCAGTCCGCTGGACCCGAGCACAGTGACCCATGCGTTTGGGAAGCTCATTAAGACGGCTGGATTGCCGCATATACGGTTTCATGACCTCAGGCATACCCACGCCACTCTGATGCTCAAGGGCGGGGTGCATCCCAAGATAGTGTCGGAGAGACTGGGGCACGCCAATATAGGGATAACGCTCGACACCTACAGCCACGTAGTGCCGGGACTGCAGGAAGCGGCGGCGTTGCGGTTTGACGCGCTGATCAACTCAGAAGCGGAACAAACGGAAGATGTTAGCAAAATGTTAGCAAATGAGGGGGATTCAGATAGCGCGCCTAGAGGGATTCGAACCCACGACCCCCGGTTCCGAAGACCGGTGCTCTTGTCCGCTGAGCTATAGGCGCACAGGGTGAATTTTAGCCCCTGGTCAATCCTATGTCCAATATGATTGGTGATACCTTCTTGAAGTCCGAATAGGTCAGCCGCAGGTATCTCAATACCAGGAACGTCCTTTGGATAGGGCGATGGGTCCGCCCGAAGATTACCTATTTGATACTTCCTTCGCTCGTGATAGAATAACACTCGACGGGCATATTCATGAAGAGAATCGGTATCCTATTAATCATTCTGACCTTGATTGCCGGGATAGTGGGCTGCGGTCAGCCTGCTCACGAGCTAACTACTCATAGCACAGACACTACAGCAAACCAATGGGATTCTGACTATGCGACATCTGTATTCTCACATTACGAAAGTCGTCCCGGCAACAAACAGATCGAAATGATGCTCATAAATAGTCCTCCAACACCACCGGTAGATATGAGGCACACTGTAGCAAATGTCGATCATCTGACTGCATCCGCAGTTATCCTGAGCGATGTTCCGACGTCGGAGTGGACCTACGGGTGCACGGCCACCTCAGCAGGGATGCTTTTTGGCTATTATGACAGGATGGGCTACCCGGACATGTATACGGGACCGACTAACGGTGGTATATGTCCACTAACCGACCTGGGACAGGGAATCCCCGGCAGCTCACGATACCCCATTTCGGGTTCGTGTT
>CAYSBO010000059.1:0-6755 GCA_964429285.1 uncultured Dehalococcoidales bacterium
TATGGCGGGATGTAGCACGCTGCCCAGGGTGAACGTAAGAACAGAGCCAAACCCGGGCAAGACCACAGTGCCACTGGTCAACACGTTGATCAGAAAGCAACCGGTGTAGCCCCAGCTAGCTATTTCATCGATGAACTCCCGATGCTGAATGATAAGAACGCAAAGAACGACGGTGACCGTTATAGATATGCCGCCCAGCAAAGCCTCCCGCTTCGTCGGTCTTCTCTTCATCTGGCTGCCAATTATACAGGAAAAACAGGCGAAGAGGGGCTAGTTTTTTGAGTTTGGTCGCTTACCGGCTAAGAGTAAAGCTAGACGAATATGAGAAGGATGGTCGTTCCGGGGCCTCTTAGTGCCCCTTGAGGCGGTCTCTTACGGTGGCCGCGCGGCCTGAATCACTGCAGCATGGCCACGTAGCTGTTGAGGGACACGCCGAGGGACTCCGCTACCGGTTTGCACTTGGCCCTGAGGCAGTAGAAGAACTTCCCCTGGCCCGGAAGCTCGGACAAGGCCTCATAATGCCCCATGCCTTTGGCGAATATCAGGTCTGCCGACTCGAACTCACGGTTGAACCCGGCTGAAGCCAGAGACAGAACTACTCCCGGTGAAGCTGTGCCGGTGCTTATGACCTGCCCAAATTCCCTCTCCAGCCCGGTCCCCCTGATATCCTCCAATGTCAGATCGTTTTGAACAGGCTCCGGTTTAACTACATAGACCACCCGGGCGGACTTCTTCATCCACCTGACCAGAGGCAGATCGAAGCAAACCTCCCCGGCGTTGTCGGCCAGGTACAGCACCTTGCCTGCTCCCATTAGTTTCCTCTGAAGCTGCTCGGAGTCATCCAGGGCGAAGCTCACAGGGTTCCTGATATCCTCCTTGATGGAATCGGGCTGCCTGAAGAAGTCAATAGCGTTCGCTGCTGCCGCCAGCTCAAGGCAGTTACGAAACTCATCCTCATCACTGCGGCTCCCCTTCTCGCCCTGCCTTCCACCAGCGGCTTCGCGCTGCAATGACAGCTCGGAGAATAATTCTCTGCCAAGCGTCATCTCCTTTTCCTTCATCGTCCTGTAAGGGTTGGGATTTCCGGTCACTTCTTTTACCACCCTGTGGATCTGGGTGGCAATCACAATAGATAATTGGCTATAGGAGAACTCGCTATCCAGTATCTTCATTGCTTCTTCTATTGCCTTTTGCCTCAGTGAAACATCACCGGTGGCCAGGTCCACTGCCTGGTGAACCAGTCTTTGCAGGCACTGATAGCAATCCGGCGCCAGTTTCATAGTGGTTCTCTCAGCTCCAGTTTGAGCAAGCTATGCCGCTGTATTATAATGGTATTGGCTATGTTTGAGAAACTGGAGTTGATAGAAAAGCGCTACGATGAGCTAGGCGAACTCCTGGCCCAGGAGGAGATAGCTACCGACCACAAGCGCCTGCAAGAGCTGAGCAAGGAGAAGGCTGAGCTTGAAGGCGTTGTCAGCAAGTACCGGGAATACAAGGCCAACGGTAAAGAACTGGCTGAGCTGGAGGCTTTGCTTGATTCTAACGCCGAGGCGGAAATGGCGGCCATGATCAAGGAGGAAGTGAACGGGCTCAGACAACGGCAAGATAAGCTCCTCAAGCAGCTCAAGCTTTCCCTGATGCCCAAAGACCCCAACGATGATAGGGATGTCATTGTGGAGATAAGAGCCGGGGCCGGGGGTGGCGAGGCAGGTCTTTTTGCCGCCGACCTGTTTCGCATGTATAGCCGGTATGCCCAGGCCAAGGGGTGGCAGGTGGATATCATTGACAGCAATCAAAGTGAAATTGGGGGCTTCAAGGAGTTGATATTTGAAATCAAAGGTAAAGGCGCCTTCAGCCATTTCAAGCACGAGCGCGGTGTTCATCGCGTGCAAAGAGTGCCAACCACTGAGGCTTCGGGACGAATTCATACCTCGACGGCTACGGTGGCAGTCCTGCCCGAGGCGGATGAGGTTGAGCTGAAGATCAATCCTGATGATCTGAAAATGGAATTCTTCCATAGCGGGGGTGCCGGTGGACAGAATGTAAACAAAGTGACCACAGCGGTCCGCATCACCCACTTACCCACAGGTATTGTAGCCGTCTGCCAGGATGAAAGGTCTCAAATAAGAAACAGAATGAAGGCCATGGCGGTGCTTCGAGCCAGGCTGCTTAACATAGAACAACAGAAGCAATTCGAAAGCATAGACAAGGAACGGCGGACACAGGTGGGCGGGGGCCAGCGAGCGGAGAAGATTCGCACCTACAATTTTCCCCAGAACCGGATTACCGACCACCGCATTGGCTCAAGTTTTCACAACCTTCACCAGGTTTTGGACGGCGAACTGGACGAAATCATTGAAGCAGTGTCCAGCAAAGAGCAGATCGAACAATTAGAAGCCGCTTTTGCATGATTCTGCGCGAAGCTTTGCGATCAACTACCCAAACATTGCTCGGGGCCAACGTTACCGACGCTACTGTTGAGGCTGAGCTTCTGCTGGGCCACGTCCTGAGAATGTCTAAGACACAGCTTCACACAGAGCCAGAGAGGGACTTAACACCGGCAGAGACAAAGCGCCTGTGGGGCCTTGTTCGGCGCCGTCTTGACCGTGAGCCAGCTGCCTATATTCTGGGACACTGGCAATTCTATGGCATTGACCTGTATATTGATCGTCGTACCTTCATTCCCCGACCGGAAACGGAGCTCCTCGTGGAGAAAGCTGTGGAACTTGCCCATAGTGTCTCTCGCAGTGAAAGGCAGATTACCATAGCCGACATCGGCACGGGGTGTGGAGCTATCGCCGTCAGCCTTGCCCTGGCATTACCCCAGGCCAGGATCTACGCCACGGATATTTCGGACTCTGCTCTTCGGGTAGCCGAGAAGAATTGCCAGCGCCACGCGGTCTGCGACCGGGTCGAACTCTTGCTGGGGGATTTGCTTGAGCCACTGCCTGGTCCCGTGGATATGATAGTGGCCAACCTTCCCTATGTTAGAGACCGTGAGTTTGAATATTTGAGTCGAGAAATACTTGATTTCGAGCCACCGATAGCCTTGGCCGGTGGCGAGAACGGCCTGGACAGAATACAACAGATGCTGGAACAGGTGCCAGGGAAGCTCAATCGCGGAGGTTGTTTCCTGTTGGAAATAGGCCAGGGGCAGGGTGGGGCGGCGACTTCTTTGATAGACGCTTATTTCCCACAGGCCGGCGTCGAACTGATTCCCGACCTGGGCGGCATCGATCGGGTGATAAAGGTCGCCCTAACGGAAGCGGAACGAGGATCAATCCGATGAGTGAAGAGACGGAGAAGCTGGCTCAGCTTATCACGGGGTCCGAGAGGATTATTGTGTTTACGGGGGCCGGGGTTAGCACTGAGTCAGGCATACCCGATTTCCGCAGTCCGGGAGGGATCTGGACCAGGTATGACCCCGAGGATTTCACCATTCATAAGTTTCTCAGCAGCCATGAGACTCGCGCAATACATTGGAAGATGTACACCGAAACCGGACTCTTCACCAGGTCCGAACCGAATGCTGCTCACTACGCTGCCGCCGAGCTCCACCAGATGGGGAAGCTAGATTGCGTGATTACTCAAAACATCGACAACCTGCATCAAAAGGCGGGAGTCCCTGAAGACAAGGTGTTCGAGCTTCACGGTAGTATGCGATGGGTGGTGTGCCTGGGTTGCGGCAGACGCTTTCCCCTGCCTGAAGTATTGCAGAGAGTAGAAGAAGGGACAGAGGTCCCCGATTGCCCTGACTGTGGAAGTATCCTGAAACCGGATGTAATATTCTTCGGCGAGGCGCTGCCACAGGACACGTTAACCGAAGCCATTCGCCGCTCGCAAAGCTGCGATCTTTTCATCGTTATTGGCTCCACCCTTATCGTTTACCCCGCTGCCTATATGCCGACTTACGCCATAAATGCTGGGGCCAGATTAGCTATCGTTAATTTGACTCCCACCCCTCTTGACCACCAGGCCACAGTGGCCGTTCAGGGCAAGGCTGGCGAAATCATGTCTGAGGTGATGGAAAGGGTGAGGGTTCTGTAATCATGGGGTTCCAGCCGGACTCAATGCTGAACGACCGTTAGTGCAGCTTGCCTGGGACTAGTTGACTATTTTCTTGATACGGCTGATATCTGTGGCCCTACCGGTGTTTTCGTCCAACTCGACCAGGATCGCATCGAAACTGACCTTTCCCCTCCCTACTGACAAGCGCCGCGGTACCTGGGTGAGGAAGCCGCTGATTGAAGAATCCGGGTCAACTCCGATGACCGAATTAACGGGTCCAACCATGCCTATGTCAGAGACATAAGCAGTGCCACCCGGCAATATTTGAGCATCAATAGTGCCCACATGGGTATGGGTGCCCAATACGGCACTCACTCGACCATCGAGGTACTTGCCCATTGCCACTTTTTCCGAGGTTGCCTCGGCGTGGAAGTCAACTATGATGGGGATTGATTTCTCCTCAAGCTCAGCCATTAGCTCATCCATGGCACGAAACGGGCAATCAAAATGACCCATAAAGACACGACCAAGAAGGTTAACTATGAGAACATTGTTCCAGAACAAGTAGCCGCGGCCGGGGTTCGTCGGTGGGTAATTCAGGGGGCGGAGCAGAGCAAGTTCACTATCCAGGTAGGCAATGATTTCCTTGTGGGCCCAGATATGATTGCCTGATGTTATGACGTCAACTCCAGCATCGAAAAGCTCCCGTGCTGTACTCAGAGTGAGGCCTAACCCGCCGGCAGCGTTCTCTCCGTTGCCTATGACCAGGTCAACACCGTATTCATGACATAATCCCGGTAGCAGTTCTCTCACAGCCGTTCTACCGGGTTTGCCGACGATATCGCCTATTGCCAGTATTCTCAATTCTACTTAGCGTAATCTATCGCCGTAGTCTCTCGTATTACTACTACTCTTATCTGGCCGGGATAGGTCAAGCTCTCCTCTATCTTCTTAGAAATATCCCTGGCCAGCCTCACTGCTGTCAAATCGTCGACCTTGTCCGGTTTCACCATGACACGAACCTCACGCCCGGCCTGAATAGCAAAGGACTTCTCCACGCCGGCAAAATCGTTTGCTATATCCTCCAGGTCCTTAACGCGCTTCAGATATTGTTCCAGAGATTCGCGTCTGGCGCCGGGCCGTGAACCACTTATGGCATCGGCAGCGGCAACAATAAAGCCCAACACACTGCTGGTCGATGCCTCACCATGATGTTCAGCAACGGCTTGAACTACATCCTGCTTTCTATCCCACTGCTTGACCAAGTCGGCACCTATCAATGCGTGAGGGCCTTCTATTTGATGGTCTACCGCCTTGCCAATATCGTGCAGGAGACCGGCTTTCCTGGCAACTGCGGGATTGACACCGATCTCACTGGCAAGCATCCCTGCCACGTGAGAGACCTCCAGGCTGTGAACGAGAACATTCTGGCCATAACTACTACGGAACTTAAGCTGTCCCAGCAGTTTGATCAGTTCAGGATGTAGCCCCGCCACCCCTGCCTCGTAGGCAGCTCTCTCACCCTCGCTGCGGACAGTAGCTTCAACCTCCGTCTTGGTCTTGTCCACTATTTCCTTGATACGGGCGGGATGAATGCGCCCGTCAAGAATAAGCTTGCCCAGGGCAAGACGAGCTACCTCCCGCCTGATGGGGTCGAAACTGGAGATGGTGACTGTCTCCGGGGTATCATCGATGATGAGATCGACGCCGGTGGCCTGTTCAAGGGCTCGGATATTGCGTCCCTCACGCCCGATAAGCCGCCCCTTCATCTCGTCACTGGGCAAGGGAACAGCCGATATCGTGGTCTCTGAGACAACATCAGTAGCGCATCTTTGAATAGCCGCGGCCAGGATGTTCTGGACTCTTTCGCCAGCCTCTTCCTTTACTCTGCCTTCCCACACCCTGACCTGTTTAGAGGCCTCTTCTTCGACTTCTTGCTTCAGCATCTGAAACAGAAGTTCTTTTGCCTCTTCACTGGATGTGCCGGAGATTGATTCTAACTTGGCCAGCTGCTTCTCTCTTATCGATTGAAGCTCGGCCTTTGCCTGGTCAAGTTCTTTCTTGTGGCCCTCTAGGTCCCGCTCACGCCGATCTACCGCCTCTGCCTTATGCTCCAGTGCCTCTTCTTTCTGGCTAACACGTTTTTCTATTCGTTGTATTTCGAGGCGCCGTTCCTTGCTTTCGGCCTCGGCAGCATTGCCGACCTTGATAGCTTCTTCTCTAGCTGCACGGAGCAGCTCATTATGCTTGGTTAGTGCTTCATCTAGTAATTTCTGTGCTTCGTTTTTTGTCTTCTGAATTTCCCGGTTGGCTACCAGTTGCTTGACAAAGTACCCAACGAGCATACCCAAGACGAGAGCAAGGGCAACTATTACGTATAGATATTGCTCCATTTTCCCTCTTTGTTTCGTCGTTGTAACAAATGCAAAACATTGTACGTTAATAATACGCCTTTATTCGATTATCGTCAACTAACTGTGTCGCCGAACAATGGTGTGCCCCTTCTTACCGGCGCCTCTCAACGCACCGTGAGAGGTACCACATTGCCGTCCGGACGGACTGCGGCGCATTTGTGTGGTGTGGCAGAGGAGGGACAGGCGTGTGTCTGTTCCCAATAGACAAGAAAGGAAAGAGTGTGTGGATTATCGGTATGCATTGTTCCTGTGTAAAGGACTATCGAAGCAGGTATTGCAGAAGCGACCCCGAGGGGATTCGAACCCCTGATCTCCACCGTGACAGGGTGGCAT
>CAYSBO010000060.1:0-4535 GCA_964429285.1 uncultured Dehalococcoidales bacterium
GCTCAAGATTACTACAGCCGCAAACAGGCTGCAGACAAGCTTCTTCTTTTCCTTCATTTGTGCACCCTCCTTTGCATTTTACCCCTAGTGACCGTTACCCCACCCACTACCACACTATGACCACAGAACCCCGGCGCAATCTCACCTGCCATTGCGAACCCCGATAACTAGAGGTATGCTAATGACTTCTCCATCAATTTGGATCTGAGGAAACCCGACCGGCAAGCGGTCCCTGTTGGGAAAAGTAAGGAGAAAAGCGACAGGCACTGCGCTGATTTCCACAACGCTGTCTTGCGTACTGGTTACGTCTTTTCCGGTCCGATTCGGCATGGTAAGATGCTAGTCCCGTCACGTCAAAGGCCCGGAAAGGCCTGACGTCTCTTACCGACGTCCTGACGCAAAGCCTACTTCACGGCCTGTCGGCATACTTCGTAACCAAGGTCAAAGGCTTTGAGATTAACAGGGGCTACTTTGGCCGGGAAACGCGCCTCGATACCTTCCTTTATCGTCGGTATCTTCAGGGGCAACAGTTCAGTACCAAACAACGCCCCCAGCATCACAACGTTGGCAGCCAGCAGGCTGCCGGCCTCCCGGGCAATTTGATTGGCATCCAGCTGGATTATCTTGCTGGTGATGGTGTTCAACTTCTCCAGTACCTGCTCTAGACTGGGATAACCACTCTGACCCAGCGAGACAGTGAAAGGAACTATCGGCACTGTGTTGAGTATGACCATGCCTGACTTCGACAGAAAGCCCGCGGTCCTCAGGGCCTCGGAAGGCTCCATTCCTATGATGATGTCGCACTTTCCTGTCGGGATGAGAGGACCGTACACATCCTCTCCAACTCTAATGATGCTGGTTACCGACCCACCCCTGACCGCCATCCCCAGTATTTCGGATCCCCTGACCGTCAATCCATCGTCAATCGCTGCCTTTCCCAGCAGCTCCGACATAAGGATTACTCCCTGTCCGCCGACACCGGTGATTAGTATGTTGAATTCTTTTACCATCTCTCTCACTCCTGTACTATAGCATTGTAGGGGCAAACCTGGGCACAGACGCTGCAACCGGTGCACATCGAGGCATCAATCACCACCTTATCCCCCTGCTTTACTATCGCTGGACAACCCAGGAGTTTGATGCAGGCGTCACACTTGGGATTGCACTTGTCCTGGTCTACGCGGTAGGGAACGACCTTCTCTCCCGCTTTCCTCTTATCCCTCAACTCAATCATGGCGCAGGGCCTTCGGAAAACGAGGACAGCCGGTCCTTCGAATCTGATTGCCTTTTCTGCGGCCTCGGTTGCTGCTTTCAGGTCGAACGGGTCGATGACCTCTACGGATTTCACTCCGCAGGCTCTAGCCACATCCTCCGGCTTCAGCGCTACAGCCTCATCTCCCGTAGCAGTGCGGCCGGTGCCGGGGTGAGGCTGAAAACCGGTCATAGCCGTAGCTGAGTTGTCAAGCACAACCATGGTGATATTTGCCTTGTTATAGACGGCGTCTATCAGCGGCGGTATGCCGGCATGGAAAAAGGTCGAGTCACCCAGGTGAGCTATTACCGGGGCTTCCACTACATGGGCCATACCGTTGGCAATCCCAAAGCTTCCCCCCATACAGACAGTAGTGTCAACAGCCTGTAGTGGCGGGTTCAAGCCCAAAGTGTAGCAGCCGATATCACTGGGATATATGGGCTCTACATCTTTACCATAATCTCTGGCTACTCTCTGGGCTGCTGTATTGATGGCACGGAAAGAAGCCCGGTGGGGACAGCCAGGACATAAGGCCGGCGGCCTCAAAGGCAAGAGCGGAGCTGCCTCCTTTTCTAATCTATCCAGCTCAGAGAAATCGACGGGCAACTTGGCTTTAGTCAACTGGGCGATAGCCTCGGTGACCTTTCTCGTGGATAGCTCTCCTATCCGGGACACCAGGTCCTTGCCGTGAACCTTAACCGCGATGTTGTGTTCTCCGGCTATGGCTTTCACATGAAGCTCAACAAACGGGTCGAGTTCTTCTACTACCAGTACCTCCTTCACTGACTTCAGTAGTTTGATTATCAGTTCCTCGGGGAGTGGGTTGGGTGTCCCAATCTTCAGTACGGAGACCTTGTCCTCAAGCCCCAGCCATTTCACTGCTTCCATGGTATAGCTGTATGATAATCCGCAGGCGATAACACCGAGCCCGGCCTTATCTGCCGTTTGGAGTTTGTTATAGGGCATGGTATTTGCCGCCTTCTTTATCTTCTCAAACCTTTCCAGCATTAGCGGTTTGTTTATTCTGGCTGTACGAGGAACATAGACATACAGGCTGGGATCTTTTTTGAAGGAGCCTTTCCTTCTTTCCCGATTTATTTCTCCCAGCTTAATATCACCCCGCCCATGGCCTATCCTGGTCACTGATCTGAGCATGAAAAGCTGCCCGAACTCTTCGGACAATCTAATAGCGTCCGCCATCATGTCTTTCGCTTCCTGTACCGAGGATGGCTCCAGAACCGGTATGAAGCCCTGCTGGGCAACCCAACGGCTGTCCTGTTCATTCTGCGAGCTCCAGGCCCACGGGTCATCAGCCACCACTACAACGAATCCTCCCTTGGCACGGATATGGCTGGCGGTCATCAATGGGTCATGGGCTACATTGAGCCCTACATGTTTCATCGATGCCATAGCCCTCACCCCGCAGATTGAAGCACCCAGGGCAACTTCAAAGGCTGTCTTCTCATTGGTCGACCACTCAACATACATGTCGACCTCCTTGGCTACTTCCGCCAGGTGCTCCAGTATTTCGCTTGACGGCGTACCGGGATAGGCAGCGGCAACCTGAACCCCGGCCTCTACTGCTCCCCTGGCTATCGCTTCATTGCCCAGGACAAAGATTCTTTCTCCGGGCGCATCGGAACTAATGGTTAATTCTTTCAAGCTAACCTCCTTTTCCGCGTTGATACGCACTTCAAAATGGTCAGGAATGTCACGGCCAATCTTTTAGGGTTCGACTCAAACGTCCTTAACTGCTTGACTTACCGTATTTTTCCCTCATTTTTGGCTTTTCTATCTTACCGGTCGGATTGCGCGGTACCTTATCAAATATGATGCCCCGCGGTCTCTTGTACCGGGGCAGATTTTGTTCACAGAATTCCTTCACTTCCTCCTCAGTCAGCGTCTCCCCAGGCTTGGGATCGATCACAGCTACAGCCATCTCCCCCAGCCTCTCATGGGGAATCCCGATTACCCCGGCGTCGTAAATCTTATCATGTCGCCGCAGAACTTCCTCCACCTCCACAGGAAAGATGTTTTCCCCGCCTGATATTATCAGGTCTTTCTTCCTATCTACAATATAGATGAACCCCTCGTCATCCTGCTTCGCCATATCACCCGTATATAGCCAGCCGCCCCTCAGCGTTTCCGCCGTTTTCTCCGGGTTCTTGTAGTATTCCTTCATCACCCCGTTACCCCTCACCACCAGCTCGCCGACCTCCCCCCGAACAACACCCTCACCCTTATCACTGACGATGCGAGCCTCCCAGTTGAAGCCGGGCTTTCCCGTAGCCTGCAAGTTATGACTGTCCTCTATGTGCAGGTGGACACATCCCGGCCCGGTGCTTTCGCTCAGCCCGTAGCTCGACGCATACTGCATCTCCGGGAAGTATTCCTTCCAGTGTCTGATCAGGCTCGGCGGTATAGGCTGTGCCCCTGTGTGCATAAGCCGCCAGCAGCTAAGGTCGTAGTCCTCTTTCTTCAGTTCTCCCTTATCCAGAGCAAAGAGGATGTCCTGCACCCAGGGCACCAGCAACCACACTATGGTCCCTCTCTCCTTGTGCACGGCCTCAAACAGGTTCTTGGGGTTAAATTCAGTTAGCAATACCGCCCGACCACCAACAACCAGACTGCCAAACCAGTGCATTTTGGCTCCGGTATGGTACAGCGGGGGAATAAGGATGAAGTTATCCTGGTGAGTCTGATAATGGTGACGGTTCTCGGTGATAACGGCACACTCCGCATTCTTGTGGGTAATTAGTATTGCCTTGGGCGCACCGGTGGTGCCCGAGGTGAAATACAGCCCGCACTCATCTGCGTCGTTCAGTTCCACCTCCACCGGCTGGGCGGGGGACGCGTTCACCATCTGCTCAAAGTCTTCCATCCCTTCAGGTATGGATTGCCCGACCGCAATATAGTGCTTGATTGAGGCCAACTGAGGCCGGACTGCCTCTACGCGGTCGATGAATTGTTCGCCCAGAATCATCGCCTTGGCTTCAGCAATATCAGCACAGTATTTGAAGTCTTCACTGGTGAACCTGAAATTGAGGGGCACTGCCCATGCCCCTGTCCTGATGATGCCGAAATATGCCTCCAGCCAGTTAATGGAGTTCATCATCCAGTGTATTACCTTATCACCTTTCCTGATACCTCGCTCAAGAAGGGCGTTGGCAACCTGGTTCACCCTCTGGTCGAACTCCTTCCAGGTGACTTCTTTCCTCAGTCCCTGGCTCGGCCTTAGTTCAATGAGTGCACTGTCATTGGGATACATCCTGGCGTTTCTGGC
>CAYSBO010000060.1:4635-6704 GCA_964429285.1 uncultured Dehalococcoidales bacterium
AGCTTGGGCTTCTCGATCTTGCCCGAAGGGTTGCGCGGAACCGGCGCAAACACTATTTTCTCCGGCCATTTGTACTTGGCCAGTCCCTGGTCCTTGCAGAAACCAACCACTTCCTCCTCGGTCATGGTCTCTCCCGGGTGAAGCTGAACGACGGCCATCGCTATCTCCACAAGGCGCTCGTGGGGATAACCAATCACTGCCGCATCGGCAATCTTGGGAGAGCGGCGCAATGTATCTTCAATCTCGACCGGGAAGATATTCTCACCGCCCCTGATGATCAGGTCCTTCTTCCGGTCGGCAATATATATATATCCGTCCTCGTCCTGCCGCACCAGGTCTCCGGTATACAGCCAGCCATCTTTGATAGTCTTGGCGGTCATCTCCGGGTTCCTGAAGTACTCTTTCATGTTTCGGGGGCCCTTCAACAGTAGTTCACCCACCTCGCCGACGGGCACATCCCTTCCTTCCTCGTCCACTACGCGCGCCTCAACATTGAAGGTCGGCTTGCCGATCGAACCCGGCCGATCCAGAACATCGTCATCGTAAAGGTTAACCGTTCCCCCGCCACCACCTTCAGTGATGCCATAGATATTCCCCGTCTTGAAAGGTAGTAGCTTCTTCATATCCTCAAATAAGGCCGCAGGGACCGGCTGCGCGCCGATTACGATGCTGCCTGTGACGTGAGAAAAATCATACTTGCTGATATCGATTTCCCCTCTTTTGATGGCGTTGATTGAATCGGACATGGTAGGCACCGTAACCCAACCGTTGTTCACTTTTTCATTGCACACGGTATCGAGTAGATACTGAGGCTTATCAAGTTCCAGCGGCATCACTATCTTGCCGCCGGCCAGATAAGAGGGGAAGGCCAGGAAGAAACTCCCGCTGTGGTAGAAAGGATGTGGCGCAAGGTATACCGTGTCAATACCCTCCGAGTAGCTCAGGGCATTGCCGATGGCGATGTTGTACAGGGTCTTGTGGGCCTGGCATACGGGCTTCGGAGCCCCGGTAGTTCCCGAGGTGAACATCAACTCAGCCGGGTCATCGCCATCCATTTCCACCACGATATCTTCCGGGCTGGAGTTGGCCAGCACCTCCGTGTACGGGATCATGCCTTCAGGGACATTTTCACCGATACAGATATATGCTTTGACCGATTCCAGCTCCTTCTGTATGGGCGCCACTTTGGGCACAAACCCGTCGCCCATAATAAAAGCCTTGGGGTTAACAGCATCGCAGGCATACTTGATGTCGGCGCTGGCGAACCGGAAATTGAGCGGCAGCGCCGCCGCCCCAACCCTCAGGATGGCATGGTAGGTAACCACCCATTCCAGGCTGTTCATCTGCAGATGTACCACGAAATCGCCTTTTTTCACACCCAGCTTCTTTTCGAGGTAGTTAGCCACCCGGTTGGTCTGCTCGTTGAACTCCTTCCAGGTAAGCACCCGCCGCATATTCTTGGAAGGCCTCCATTCAATCAGGAATTCCTTCTCCGGATACTTCTTCGCGTTGATAATGCCATAGGAAGCAAAATTCATTGTCCTTCCTCCTTATTATTGATCGCTCGTCTCTTCGCCAGGCGGTAGCTTGTTGGCCCGCTGAAGAGACCCACACTTTTTCTCACCTAATGTACCAGAACATTACTCCTTAATCAAGGCCTTTCCTCATTGTCATTCTGAGTTCTCCACGCCGTCATTCTGACCCCCCTCCGTTGTCATTCTGAGCCCTTCATATTGTCATTCTGAGCGTAGCGAAGAATCTGATCCCTTCAAAAACACACGCCTCAAAGCATCGAACCCCCTTCCAGACAGAACACACCAGGAATCCTCCGTATCGCTCACGAACACTCAAATGAAACACGAGCCGACTTCTCAGTCGGCTCGTGATGATTTTCTTATTGAGCTCACCGAGCGTTACTTCATCAGACCGGGCAGGAAAGTGGCAATCTGGGGTGCAACTAGAAGCAAGACAACACAAACCCAGATAGCAATAAGGTAAGGCCATACCCCCCTGAAAATATCCATTACCGGGGTCTCCTTGTCCACCGCATACACCACGTAGACGTTGGC
>CAYSBO010000061.1:0-3196 GCA_964429285.1 uncultured Dehalococcoidales bacterium
ACCTCACGTATCTTCTGTATCTGTTCTCGATTGGCCTGCTTGAGTGCGTCCAAAGTACGAAAATTTCTGGCCAACACCTGGGCCATATGCTCGCCGACATGGCGTATACCAAGAGCATAGAGGAAGCGATCCAGTCTGACTTTCTTGGTTGCCTGGATCGCATCATGCAGCTGAGTAGCTGATCTCTGGGCAAATCCCTCCAACCTCAGAATATCGTCCACAGAAAGTCTGTAAAGATCGGCGATGTCCGACACCAGACCTGTATCCACCAGTTGTTTGGCTGTCTTCTCGCTTAGGCCTTCAATGTTGAGGGCCTGGCGGGAGGCGTAGTGGACAACGCGACCTATTAGCTGAGGTGAACAGGAAAGGCCGGCGGGACAGAAGTGATAGGCTCCTTCTCGGGCGACCTCGCTGCCACACGCCGGACATTCCTCGGGCATGGTGAACTCTTTTCCTCTTTTCTTACCCGGTTCCTCAACCCTTTCCACCACCTCCGGTATAACGTCCCCTGCTCTGGCTACCCGAACCTTATCACCGACGCGGACGTCTTTTCTATGCACCTCACCCTCGTTATGCAGTGTGGCACGGCTAATGGTAACGCCGCCAACATCGACCGGTTCAAGGAGGGCCACGGGCGTAAGTTTGCCTGTTCTGCCCACCTGCACCACGATATCCTGTATCCGGGAGACTTCCTGTTTTGGAGGAAACTTCCAGGCTATCGCCCAGCGAGGACTACGCTGCCGCGTCCCCACCTTTTCTCTAAGGTCCAGATCATCAAGTTTTATCACCAGACCATCTATTTCGTATTCCAACTCATCGCGATTGTCCAATAATTCCTGGTATCTTTCCTTTATTTCCGTAAGTGAAGAACACTTCTGATTGTGAGGGTCGGTCTTGAGCCCCCACTTCGAAAATTGGTTCAGCATCTCCCAGTGTGTGGTTAACTCCTGTCCTTCGACAGCCAGGACATCATAAAAGCGGGCATCCAGTGGCCGTCCTGCCACCATCCTGGAATCCAGCTGTCGCAGCAATCCGGCAGTCGCGTTACGCGGATTGGCAAAGGGTTCCTCTCCCTTCTCCACCCGCTCTTTGTTGAGCTCATGGAATCCCTTCTTTAGCATGAATACTTCCGCCCGTAACGCCAAAGAAGATGGCATGCCGTCCCCTTCTTGGAGGTGTAAGGGAATGGAGTGAATCGTTTTTAGATTCTCTGAGATATCTTCGCCGGTTTCCCCGTCGCCCCGGGTGGCGCCATACCTGAAGCTTCCGTTTTCATAGAATACCTCTACCGAGGCGCCATCAAATTTTGGTTCCAGTATTAAACTGGCCTCCTTCCCATCTGTGTTCCTGTGTACGAAGTTAACAAAGTCAACCACCTCTTTCTCCTCCAGGGCTGCATGGAGGCTGAGCATGGGAGCCGCGTGGCTTACCTTTTTTAGCTTACTCACCGGCTCTGTTCCCACGCGGTGAGTGGGTGAGTCGGGTGACTCAAATTCGGGGAAGGCCTTTTCCAGCTCCTGAAGTCGCTTGAACAACCTATCATAGGTAGCGTCGGAGATTTCGGGTTTGTTTTTTACGTAATACAAATAGTTGTGATACTCAATTCCTTCCTTGAGAGCTTCGATTTCTTTCCCGGCCTCGTCCTTGCTCATCCGGTCAATGGCTTTGAAATCGGTATTAGGGTCCTTCTTGAAATCCATGGCGATCTCCCTTATTTCTTCCCAATCAGTTTCTTGAGCCCCCTCCAGTTTCTCGTATTCACAACATCCTCTGACTCAAGCCAGCCACGCCGGGCCTGGTATACTCCAAAGCGCATGAAGTCAAGTTCGTTCACACTGTGAGCATCCGTGGAGATGGCGATCATGATGCCCATCTCCTTGGCCATCTTGGCATACACCTCCGTAAGGTCGAGGCGGTCGGGCTGAGCATTTATTTCCAGAAAACAATTCGTTTCCTTTGCCGCTTTCATAAGGCGTTCCATATCCAGTTGATAAGGCTCACGCTGGCCGATCATTCGGCCTGTAGGGTGAGCCAGGATGGTGAAATAAGGGTTATCCATACCCTTAATAATGCGGTCGGTCTGCTTCTCAGCCGAGAGATTGAATTTGTAGTGGACAGCACAGACAACCAGGTCCAGCTTCTTCAGAATGTCCTCGGGCAAATCAAGCGAGCCATCCTCCAAGATATCTACCTCAATGCCCTTGAGCAGGACAATATCATCTAGCTTCTCATTGAGACGGTCTATTTCTTCTATCTGTTCTCCAAGACGCCTGGCGTCAAGACCCCTGGCTACAGTTACGTGCTTGGAGTGGTCAGTTATAGCCAGATATTCATATCCTCTTTCCCTGGCGGCCCGGGCCATCTCTTCGAGGCTCGAGCGGCCGTCAGTTGCCCTGGTATGGCTATGGAGATCGCCACGAACCGCATCCAGCCTAACGAGTTCAGGCAGTTTCCCTTTCTGAGCTGTCTCGATTTCCCCATTGTTTTCCCGGAGCTCAGGCTGGATGTAGGGAAGATCAACCTGGCTATAAACCTCGTCTTCGGTCCTTCCCGCAATTCTGTCGTTACCCCGGAAAACGCCGTATTCGTTAATTTTGAGCCCTCGCTTGACTCCCATCTTTCGGATGGCAATATTGTGGGGTTTAGAGCCCGTGAAGTAGTGTAATGCTGCTCCGTAACTTGCCTCAGCAACAGCCCGCAGGTCCACCTGAACCCCGAAGCGGAGCACTACCGTAGAGCGAGTATCTCCTTTAGAAACAACGCGCTCTACGTCTTCATATTCCACAAACCGCTTCATGACATCGGCTTTCTTTTTATGGGTCACCAGTATATCCAGGTCACCAACCGTCTCTTTCCTGCGACGGTAGCTGCCGGCTGCCTCCACACGTTTCACACCATCCAGATTCCGCAAATAATCCAGGAGAGGACCGGCCAGTTCTTCAATAACTGAGAGCTTGTATCGCTTCTTGCCCTCGCCTGCTTCGCCTTTACGTCCTATTTCGTCCAGGATTTTCTGCTCTGTCTTGGCGGCGAAGCCGGGAAGCTCTCTGACCTCCTTTGTTTTGGCCGCCTCCTCCAGTTCCTCAATACCGGTGATTCCCAGCTTCTGGTAGAGTACGCCGGTGCGCTTGGGACCCAATCCTTCCAGTTTACTGATATCAATCAACTCTGCGGGCAGCTCCTTCTTCAGTTCCTC
>CAYSBO010000061.1:3296-6548 GCA_964429285.1 uncultured Dehalococcoidales bacterium
GGCATGACTACCCCTCTTCACAATTGTTCCTCACCCCTTTGAATCGATGACTAAGTGCTCGCCTCCTTCGGTCTGACAAGTAGGATCGGCAGACCCGACTCTCTGAGAATGTGATCGGCTACACTGCCGAACACTGCTCGCCCCAACCCGCTCCTGCCATGCGTAGCAATGCAAATCAAGTCGATTGAATTGCCCCGGGCATACTCCACGATGGCTTCACCCGGGGGCGACGGCTGCAAGACGACACAGTCGGTGTTTACTCCCTTCTTCAAGAGGCCCTGGCCCACACTGTCCAGGTAGGCCCTTGTATCAGCCTCTTGCCTTCGGCTTTCCTCCTTCATAATATCGCCCGTTTGAGCTGCCGCACCCGCTGCCGCGGAGACGCTGCTCGGTACAGTCATAACCTGAAGAAGTGTCACTTTGCTCTCGAACTTAAGTGCCTCCTCTGTGGCATAGGGTATGATCTGTTCGGCCAGTTTGGACCCATCCAGGCAGACCAAGATTCTTTCAAACATTTTGCCTCCTTTTGGCACCTATACTGTGGCTTACTGTTTTTCTACTTTGGACCGAGTTCCTCGCTCAGCTGAAGGTGAGACAGTATGTCGGACCTACTTACCAGCCCGGCACACTTGCCGTCCTGCAGAACAAGTACCTGGTTGACGTCACGTCGGGCAATCAGCCTGAGAGCCTTGTTCAAATCATCATCAGGAGTCACACTGTGAAGCGGCCCATGTGTCATTATCTCCTTAACAGGAGTGCTTTCCCATTTTTCCCGCGGCAACTCCTTAACATCAGTGACAGTTACGATGCCCAGGACGCGGTCATCCTGGCAGACCGGCACCGCCCGGCCATGTTGCTTTCGGAAAACGTTGCTGACCAGTTCGGCTACGGTAGTATCGGGGCTCATGGTCGCCGGGTCCGCTTCCATCACGTCTTTGACCTGCACGCCGCTGAGCTGCTCTCGGACAGTGACTTCACGGCGGCTGGCATCTGCTGAGCTACTCAAGAACCAGCCTATGAAGGCGAACCATATGCCCCCTATCAGATTACCGGCAAATACCTGGAACAACCCGAACCCTATAAGGGCCCAGCCCATAAATCGTCCCACGGTGGCGGCAATGTTGGTTGCTCGGACAAGGCTGCCAGTCCTGTGCCATATTATGGACCGCAGGACGCGGCCTCCGTCTAAGGGAAAACCCGGCAGCAGATTGAAGGCGGCGACGATCCCGTTAACCAGCGCCAGATAGGTAAGCATCGCAGCCAGGGGGCTCTGCTGGTTTGGCACAAGCTGCACCAGTCCCCAGAATATACCCGCGAGGGCAAGGCTGGTGAGAGGGCCAACTATCGACATGGCAAACTCCACCTTTGGTTTCTCTGGCTCATCCTCCAGGTTGCTTACACCGCCAAAAATGAACAGGGTGATGCTGCTCACAGTCATGCCACGAGCTTGAGCTACAAGAGAGTGGGCCAGCTCGTGTAGAAGCACGGATACGAAAAGCAACAGAGCTGCTGCCACTCCTGTTAGCCAATACGTCAATGTGTCCCATCCCGGATAGATCTGCGGGAAGAATGCCTGGGCCAAAGACCAGCTGAGTAGTATGAAGATCAATATCCAGGTATAGTGAATGCCGATATCAATACCTGCGATCTTGAATAGACGCAAAGAGCTTTTCATGTCGCTTTACCCCCGGTTGACTCTTGTGGTCAGGCCTTGCCTTTTTCTTCCTGCGGCCGTATCACCAGCATCGGTAACCTTGACTCTCTCAACACATAATCAGCTACGCTTCCGAATACTCCCCGTCTTACCCCACTCCGCCCATGGGTGGCTATCGTAATGAGTTTGATCTTGTTGTCATGGGCGTAAGTCACAATTGCTTCCCCAGCCCCACCCAACACTGTCACCACCTCTACCGATATGTCCTGTTTGCGTAACGGTGCTGCAAGTGCGTCAAGGTAGTCTCGGGCCTCATTCAACGCTTTTTTTGCCTCCTCGAGCATCGTATCAGTCTGTATAGCTCCGGGTTCTGCGCCAGGTATGCCCGGACTATACGCTACCGGCTCGGGAACTGCTTGAAACAGAACAAGCTTGCCCTGGAACCGTACTGCCTCCTCTACAGCATAGGGCAGAATCTGCTCAGCAAGCTTGGAGCCATCGAGACAAACCAGAATCCGTTCAAACATTGTTGACCCCCTTTCCATTGATACCAACTGTTCTGGACTCCACAAGAAACATCGTCTATAATCCCTTATCCGCAATGAATTTTGCCAGGTCAGCCAGCCGGCAACTGTAGGCCCATTCGTTGTCATACCAGGCAAGGACCTTCACCATCCCGTCACCCATCACCATGGTGCTGGGTGCATCGAAAATAGCACTGGCCGTGCTGCCTACGCAGTCACTACTGACCAACTCCTCTTCGCTGTATTGGAGCAGTCCTTTTAGTTTTCCGTCGGCCGCCTGGCGAAAAGCCGCATTGACCTGATCGACGGAGACCGGTTTCTCCAGGTTGGCCACGAAGTCAACTATGGAACCTACCGTCACAGGTACTCGAAGGGCTATGCCATCAACCTTACCTTCAAGTCCGGAGATGAGGCGTCCGACTAATTTGGCGGCCCCGGTGGTCGTGGGGACGACGTTATCCGCCGCCGATCGTGCTCGACGCAGGTCCTTATGATACATATCGAGCAACCTCTGGTCATTAGTATAAGCGTGTACGGTGGTCATAAGGCCCTTTGCCACACCGAAGTTCTCGTGTAGCACTTTGACTACCGGGGCGATGCAGTTGGTAGTACAGGACGCATTCGATACGATGTGATGGTCTTTGGGCTTGTACTGGTCTTCGTTCACGCCCAGAACGACGGTGATGTCTTCATTCTTGGCCGGAGCAGATATGAGCACTTTCCTGGCTCCCGCCTGGCGGTGAGCCGCGGCTTTGTCAGCATCGGTGAACACTCCCGTTGACTCAACTACAATGTCCACCCCGCGGTCCCGCCAGGGAATCTTTCCCGGCTCCCGCTCTGAAAAGACTCTTACGTCCGCTCCATCGACCAGGATGGAGCCCTCTTTTGCCTCTACCTTGCCGGGATATTTGCCATAGGAACTGTCCCACTTGAGCAAGTGGGCATTCGTCCTGGTATCGGTGAGGTCGTTGACTGCAGTGACCTCCAATTCTCCTTTGTGGTACTGATTTATGGCCCTGAGAGTCAACCTGCCTATACGGCCAAAGCCGTTAATGCCAATTCTGGTGGTCATTT
>CAYSBO010000062.1:0-6492 GCA_964429285.1 uncultured Dehalococcoidales bacterium
GCCTCTCCGCTCCGGGGCGGGAGTCTCGCGCCCAACGCCCTCGTGGGGGGCATGGGCATTACTGCCCTGGAAAGCCTGCGGGGGAACCGCCTTCCTCGGAGGGGGGTGGGGCTAACGGACACCGAATTAGAGATCCTTGGAGTAAGGATGGCGGGAAGCTGAGATGAAGAAAGTCGTAACAATAGATGCCCGGGGCATCTTCTACCGTGAGCTTAATGCGAGGTTGAGGCAGGCCGTATCGAACGGAACTCAGAAGATTGAGTTGCGGAATGTCTACGGACAGAGGTACATCGGCACAGACCTGGATAAGCCGGTTGAAATCGAGATATTCGGTACCCCGGGAAATGATTTGGGGGCCTTCATGAACAGCCCCAGGATTATCGTTCACGGCAATGCCCAGGACGGATGCGGCAACACCATGAACAATGGGGAGATCGTCATTCATGGCCATGCCGGGGATATTCTTGGATTGTCGGCCAGGGGAGGGAAGATCTTCGTTAGAGAGGATGTTGGTTATCGGGCAGGCATACACATGAAGGAATACGAAGACAAGAAACCAATGGTGGTTATAGGTGGCACAGCACAGGATTTCGTGGGCGAGTATATGGCCGGCGGGGTGCTGGTCCTTTTGGGGCTAATGCTCAGGGAAGGAGTGCGGCACAGGGCCAATTTCATCGGAACAGGCATGCATGGCGGCACCATCTATATTCGAGGTGAGGTTGAGGATTTTCAGCTGGGCAAGGAAATAGGTGTCGCTGAACTAGATGAAAATGACTATTCAGTTTTGACGAAGCTCCTGAGTGAATTTGCCCAGCACTTCGGCTACGACGCGGAGGCCATACTGAAGCACAAGTTTACCAAGCTCTTCCCTCTCTACCTTCGCCCCTATGGCCGACTTTATGCTTACTAAACCGGTGTGAGGAAGCCAGCTTTGCCTACAGTGTTCATAATAGCTAAGGAGAGCGAGCAAACAAGGGAACTCAAATCGATACTTGCACGGGCAGGCTTCGACTGCCTGATTGCGCCCCTTGTTGATAGCGCAATCGGCGAAATCGCCGGACAATCCCCCGGGGTGATATTGCTAGACATGGACGAAGCCAGAAATGGTTCAGAAGCATGGGAAAACGCTCAAATGATGAGGCAACAGAGCCATATATCCCTCATCGCCCTCGTCGCCGGAGACAAACTCAACGGAATGGATTCCAGCGTCGACGATTTTGTGGTCAAACCGGGGGAGGCGAATGAGATTGCAGCCAGAATAAGGCGACTTCTGAGCCAGAAAGAGAGCACAGACAGCAAACATACGATCAAGTGTGGCGATTTAGTCATAGACCCTGCCAGGTACAGAGTATCTCTCGGCGGCAAGCCAATAACGCTGACCTTCAGGGAGTACCAGCTGCTCAAGTTCCTGGCGAGTAACCAGGGCAAGGTTTTCAGCCGGGAGGCTTTGTTGAACAAGGTTTGGGGATGGGACTACTATGGCGGTGACAGAACAGTAGATGTTCACGTCAGGAGGTTGAGAAGCAAGATCGAAGACCCAACCCATACGTTTATCGAGACAGTTAGAAATATCGGCTACAGACTACGAGACGATCTCTAGCCATTTCCCTTTCCCTATTCAGTACGTCAATTCTCTCCTTTCTTCCCCGTAACATAGATTTAACCCTGCCGTAATATTCCGGAAACAATAGCGGGTTAAATTGTAGACATGAAATGTAGGAGGGTTCCAAATGTCCGTCGACTCCGCTGATACGGTCTGGCTCCTGGTTTCATCGGCACTGGTTATGTTGATGACACCGGGCGTGGCGCTCTTCTACGGCGGTATGGTGAGAAGAAAGAGCGTCCTCTCTACAATGATGATGAGCTTCGCCGCTCTGGCCGTCGTCGGTCTAATCTGGGTGCTGTATGGCTATAGCCTGAGCTTCGCTCCCGACCAAGTAGGCATTATCGGTGGGCTTGATTGGGTAGGCCTCAGACAGGTTGGACAAATGCCGTCCGCTATATATGCTGGCACTGTTCCCCATCTAGCCTTCATGATATTCCAGGCCATGTTTGCCATTATCACCGTAGCTTTAATTACCGGGGCAGTAGTCGAACGGGTGAAATTCAGTGCCATCCTGGTCTTTTCCGTCTTGTGGCTGACCGTCGTGTATTGTCCGGTGGCACACTGGGTTTGGGGTGACGGTGGCTGGCTGGCAGAGTTGGGGGCTCTGGACTT
The DNA here is from genome assembly GCA_964429285.1 of uncultured Dehalococcoidales bacterium. Taxonomy (GTDB): domain Bacteria; phylum Chloroflexota; class Dehalococcoidia; order GIF9; family AB-539-J10; genus RBG-13-51-36. Next base: position 2,219 of record CAYSBO010000062.1, read on the forward strand.
TGCTGGTGGGACCGTCGTCCATATTGCTGCTGGCGTCTCAGCCCTGGCTCTAGCCAGGTTACTCGGTGCGCGCAAGGGGTTCCTGGGAAAGGAGCCCATGGAACCTCACAACATTCCTATGGTAGCGATTGGGGCTGGGCTGCTCTGGTTTGGCTGGTTTGGATTCAATGCTGGCAGTGCTCTGACCTCTGGAGGGTTGGCTACCAGCGCATTTGTCACCACCAACATTTCAGCAGCTGCCGGTGCTTTCGCCTGGATGATGCTTAGCTGGCGTCAACGGCGTCCCAGTCTGCTCGGCACGGCTACTGGGGCAGTTGCTGGCCTCGTGGCGATTACTCCGGCGGCCGGCTTCGTGGCACCCCTGGCCGGGATACCGATAGGTATTGTAGCCGCAGTGGTCTGCTACTACTGCATGCTCTTAAGGATGAGGCACGGTATCGATGAGTCCCTGGATGTATGGGCAGTGCATGGTATGGGGGGCACCTGGGGTGCTCTGGCTACCGGCATTTTTGCCAGCACAGCGGTTAATGCGGCCGGCGCCGACGGTTTGCTTCTGGGCAATGCCTTGCAGCTTGCCAAGCAGCTCGTGGGAGTTGCTGCAGTCTGGGCTTATGCCTTCTTAGCTACCTGGATTCTGGGGAAGGTAATCCACATCACCATGGGGCTGCGAGTTACAGGGACAGAAGAAGCAGTAGGTCTGGATATTTCACAACATGGGGAAAGGGCATATGGAGGGTTGCTGAGATGAAAAAGATAGAAGCCATTATCAGGGAGGAAAAGCTCCAAAGTGTCAAGATGGGTCTCGAGTACAACGGTTATTTCGGCATGACAGTCAGTGAGGTAAGCGGCAGGGGCCGTCAAAAGGGACTAACGCTGCAGTGGCGAGCAGGAGAATACCGGGTGGACTTTCTTCCCAAGCTCAAGGTCGAGGTTGTTGTCCTTGATGAAGACCTGTCCAGAGTCCTGCATGCTATTGCCAGCTGTGCCAGAACTGGCGAGATGGGAGATGGAAAGATATTCGTGCTCCCGGTTGATAATGCGGTACGCATCCGGACCGGCGAGGACGGCGATAATGCTATATGAAGAACGCTTAAGAACGAAAAAAGGAGGTCAAGAATGGAACACAGAAGCAGAGAAGAAGCCAGGGAATATGTTCTCAAGTTAGCTAAGGAGCACGACGTCAAATTTATCAGGTTGTGGTTCACCGATATCCTGGGAGTCTTGAAGAGCTTTGCTATTACCGTGGAGGAACTGGAGGGTGCTTTGGAGCAGGGGATGGGCTTTGATGGCTCCTCCATCGAAGGATTTGCTCGGATTGACGAGAGCGATATGGTGGCTATGCCCGATCCGGATACCTTTCAGTTGCTTCCCTGGCGACCCAGAGTGCACCATGCGGTAGCGAGGATGTTCTGCGATATCCAGAGACCCGGTGGCGAGCTCTTTGAGGGTGACCCGAGATATGTACTGAGAAGGAACTTGAAACGGGCGGCTGACATGGGATACACCTTTTATGTAGGCCCCGAGCTGGAGTACTTCTATTTCCAGGATTCAAAGGGAACTCAGGGATTGGATGCAGGTGGCTACTTTGACATGACACCTCTGGATGTCGCCACCGACCTGAGACGAGAAACCGTCCTCACTTTGGAGGAGATGGGCGTAGCTGTGGAGTATTCCCACCACGAGGTCGCTGCCAGTCAGCATGAGATAGACATGAGATATACCGATGCTTTGACTATGGCTGATAATGTGATGACCTACCGCCTGGTGGTCAAGCAAATAGCTCTCCAGCAGGGAGTTTACGCTACCTTCATGCCCAAGCCGGTTTTCGGCATCAATGGTAGCGGCATGCATGTCCACCAATCATTATTCAAGGGTGATGCCAATGCCTTCTTTGATAGGAATGACAAATACCACCTCTCTCAGTTGGCCAAACACTACATCGCAGGTCTGCTCAGGCATGCCCCTGAAATTACTGTGGTCAATAATCAGTGGGTCAATTCCTACAAGCGGTTGATTCCTGGATACGAAGCACCGGTATATGTTTCCTGGGCACGGCGAAACCGGGCGGACTTGGTCAGGGTTCCGGAATATATGCCGGGCAAGGAGAAGTCTACCAGGATAGAGTTCAGGTCTCCCGACGCTGCCTGCAATCCTTATCTTGCTTTCGCTGTGATGTTAGCTGCCGGACTGGAGGGAATCGAGAAGCAATATGAGGTGCCAGAACCGGTGGAGGAAAACGTATATGAAATGGGCGATGAAGAGAGAAAGAGGCGGGGGATCGACACTCTGCCCGGCAGTCTTTGGGAGGCAATCCAGCTCGCGGAAAAGAGTGAACTGGTCCAGAAAGCCCTTGGTGCCCACGTGTTCAGTGCTTTTATCAAGAACAAAATGATTGAATGGGACCAGTACAGGAGCCAGGTAACGGACTACGAACTAAAGAGGTATTTGCCGATTCTCTGAGTGAAAAACCCCGGTTCTTCAGGCGGTGCAGGCATACCATCTCACACCGCTTCTGCTTGGGCCACAGCGTGGTGAACCGAATTTCTTGTTCCCTGGCCGAAGCTTTGTCCTCAAGGGCGAAGTTTCCGAAATGGCACGCTGACCCGGGTTGTGTTGAACGGTCATTTCTGGTGTTCTAGCTTTCTTAGCAGTTCTTTTCTTTTGTCTTCGTCGAGTGTCGTTTTGTTTTCCTTTACCTGATATCGGGGCTCAAGCAGAGCCATCTGCCGCGCCGCCAGGTCCTGCCGCAAATATACGTGGGGCCCCACGAAACAATCGGGTCCCACCCGGACCCCGGGCACAAGGCTGGCATTTACTCCGACGCGGCAGCCTCGACCCACAATTGCACCCAGTTTGTCATATCCGGTATCTACCAGGCTGTCGCCGACTTTTATCCGGATATTCGCTTCGTCCAGCCGGAAGTTGGCCAGCACGGTGCCGGCGCCCAAAGAGCAATCGTTGTCTATTATGGAATCGCCGACATAATTGGAGTGAAACCAGCAATTATCGCCGATGTAGGAGTGCTTCACCTCGGTGGAATAGCCGATGACGGAGTTAGAACCAATGTCGCTGTAGTCTCGCACCAGGACGTTATTGCCGATGACCGAGTTTGCCCCGATATAAGCAGGACCCCGAATCACAGCGTTCTCCAGCACCCGGACATTGTCGCTGACGATGACCTTTCCCTCAATGGTCGCTTTCTCGGAGATGCGGGCTGATGGTGCTGTGTAGGGCTGAGCATTGTCCAGGAAATACTCTATGACCTTGAAGATATGCCAGGGGTATTTTATTGGCGCCCAGAAGTCGCCGTAGGGAATCACCTTGATCTTATGCCCTGCCTTCACCATGTTATCCAGCGCGCATTCATAGACGTCATCCCTGGTGCTCCGTACAGTCTCAATATAGTGCAGGAGTTCCTCCGGGTTATTGTGGCAGTGAATGAGGATGTTCACCAGGTTGCTCGGTTCCTCCCCGGGACTGGGTTTCTCCACGATGCGTAGTAATTCGCCCTGGGAGTTGATCTGGAGATAACCGCCCGGAAAGTATTTGTCTACCTCATAACCCAGCATATAGGAGGAGGCAGTGCCTCTTTCAGCTTCGGCTATGATTTCTGTGCACGCAGAGCTAGAGAAGACGTCATTGGGATTTATTACCAGAAGCTGCCCGTTCAGAAATTGTACAGCGCTTTTCAGGGCATCAGCGATGCCCAGTGATTCCTTTTGCAGAGCAAGGTCGATTTTTATCCCGGGAATAGTCCTTGTCATTTGCTCAATCTTTGCCATATTGTCTGGATTGCCGATGATAACGAAATGAGTCAAACCTGCGTTGCGAGCTGTAGTTATCTGGTGTTCCAGCAACGGCTTGCCAAGGAAATCAAGGAGAAACTTGTCTTCAGCTATAGGGAACATCCTCTTGCCGCTGCCGCCACAAAGGAATACTGCTTTCATCTCTTAGCCTCCACTAAACTCTCAACAAGCTCCTTGCCTTTGCTTATCAGTTCATCCGCTTGCATCTGCGACTTTGACTCGGAGATTACCCGGATGAGCGGCTCAGTGCCACTGGCTCTGATAAGCATCCACGAATCAGGAAACTCCAGCCTGAGGCCGTCAAGAGAATTGACTTCCTGAGGTTCAAAAAGGTGAGCCTTCTCCTTTGCCCGGGCCATAACTGATTCCTTGAGTTCGTCGGGGCAATAGACCTTCGCTTTCTCGAAGTACAATCTGGGGATACCCTGGAAGAATTGCCTGATTTCGCGGGCATCGGTTAACTCGCTC
>CAYSBO010000063.1:0-1193 GCA_964429285.1 uncultured Dehalococcoidales bacterium
GGCACCTCGTCGAAGTCGACGAAACCCACTTCCCCGGCCGGTCGCGTTCTCTGGTTCCCCCAGAAATATACCAGCCGTTCGATTTCGGCATCGGAGACCAGGCTTCCCTGCAGGCGCTTGGGCTTGCCGGTCTCGGTCGGCATGTAGAGCATATCTCCCCTGCCCAGCAGTTTCTCAGCACCTACCAGGTCGAGGATAGTCCTGGAATCTACCTGAGAGGTGACGGCGAAACTGATGCGGGTGGGAAAGTTGGCCTTGATAAGCCCGGTAACCACGTCCACCGAAGGTCGCTGTGTAGCCACCACAAGGTGAATGCCCGTGGCGCGGGACAATTGAGCCAGCCGGCAAAGCGTATGTTCCACCTCATCGAAGGCGGTCATCATCAAATCGGCCAGCTCATCAATCATAAGGACCAGATACGGCAACTGGTCGCCCGGTGAGCAGTCTTTGTTATGACCCTCTATGTTGCGTGCTCCTACCTGGGCAAACAGGCGATAGCGCCTGTCCATCTCCTGGTTAAGCCATCTCAGAGCCTTTACTGCCTTATCAGAGTCCACCACCACAGGAGCCAGCAGATGCGGAATCGCATTGAAAGTCACCAGCTCCACCCTCTTGGGGTCGATCATGATGAACTGGACATCGTCGGGACTGTTATGCACAAGGAAGCAGCAGACGATGGAATTCAGGCAGACGGTCTTCCCGCTGCCGGTAGCTCCGGCGATCAGCAGATGCGGCATCCTGGTCAGGTCGCCCGCCACCGCCTCACCGCCGGCGCCCTTCCCCAGAGCAACCGCCAGCTTGGAGCGGGCCTGAATCTTCTGAAAGGAAGCGGTCTCTATTACGCTCCGCAGGGAAACCGAGCCGAATACCGTGTTGGGCACCTCGATGCCCACCACCGGTTTCCCGGGCACGGGAGCTTCAATCCTTATGCTGGGGGCGGCCAGGGCCAGAGCCAGGTCGCTGGCCAGAGAAGTGATACGCTCTACCCTCACCCTGGTCTTCGATACCTCCTCAAGCCTCATCTGGTAGCTGCCGTCCCTTCCCTTCTCTTTAACCTCCTTGTACTTCTTGTCCCATCCGGGCTCAACGCCGAACTGGGTCACGGTGGGACCCATGTTTACCTGCACAACCCTGGCTTCTACACCGTAGCTGGATAGAGCCTGCTCGATCAATCGTGCCCGCTGGTCGATGTC
>CAYSBO010000063.1:1293-6477 GCA_964429285.1 uncultured Dehalococcoidales bacterium
CGCCAGGCATATTTGACCGCGTCCCAGACCTTGCCCGGCATGATAAGAACAACCCCTAAGAAAACAAGTCCGGCTACTCGAAGTCCCCCCAGGATATCGGGAGCACCTATAAGCCTCTGTCCGATTATGCCTCCCAGGCCGGAAAAAGCAAGAATCCCCCATACCGCCAGTGCCAGGCTAATGCCCGCCAACACCCAGTTCCAGGTCTCTTTCACCGCTGACAACCGCCTCCGCCACGCCGCCCAGATGAGCAGGCCCAGAGCGGCCCCCACAATCACCAGTCCCCAGCCAAAGACCGCGAATATGCCTTCCCACAACACGTACAGCAGGACTACCGCCACAACTACCAGGATAATCCTTCCCACCACCGGAGAATCGCCAAAGCCGGAGCCTCCCTTCCGTTTTGATCGGCTCTCTGATGCTTTGGGCCTGGGTTTAGACTTGCTTCTGGTTTTGGACACGGCGTTACGCCCCTACCTGATCGGCTTTTTCCGGGTCTTTCCTACATCCACCACTACGGGGATTATGATAGGACGACGATGAATTCGCTCGTGGAAGAATCTGCTCAGGGAATCTTTCACCCTGGTATCGATGTAGGTTGGTTCACTCAGGCGTCTTCTATCATGGTTTAAGGCAGCCGCCACGGCATCCTGCCCGGCCTGAATCAATGTCTCTTCATGGCCGGCATCGACCACCCCCCGGGTCATAATGCGCGGCCTGCCGGCGAGGTTACCATTCTCGGTGTCAATGGCAACGGTTACCACGGCCACGCCGTCTCGCGAAAGCGATTTACGGTCCCGAAGCAGGACATCGTCCAGCTCGCCCGTTGTCGAGCCGTCCACGTAGAAAACGCCGGCACGGGCCTTGTCAACAACCTTTCCTGAATCCGGCCCCAGTTCCAGGACGTCCCCGTTCTCAAGGACAAAGATGTTGTCTCTGGGTATACCCATACCCTGAGCCAGGTCGCCGTGGAGGCTCAAATGGCGATACTCGCCATGGATAGGCACAAAGAACTTGGGCTTGACCAGACTGAGAAGAAGCTTCAACTCCTCCCTGCTGCCGTGCCCGTGGACATGGACCTGGGCCAGCTTGTCGTAGATTACACTGGCCCCCTGACGGAAAAGACTGTCCGTAGTCCTGGCAACCAGTGTCTCATTCCCGGGAATAGGGGTTGCTGAAATCACCACGGTGTCTCCGCGTATGATCTGGACCGGACTGCGGGGGTCCCGGTTCGCCATACGCACCAGGGCAGAGGTGGGTTCGCCCTGGCTTCCCGTGCTCAACACGATGACCCGATGATGAGGCAGGGTCCTCAGTTCCTCCAGACTACACAGGACGCCGGCGGGAACTGCAAGATAACCCTGCTTCAACGCCATGTTCACTATCTCTTTCATGCTTCGGCCGGTGATGAACACCCGGCGGTCACGTTTAACGGCAACGTCAAGCACCTGCTGAGCACGTGATATGAGGGAGGCAAAGGTAGTCACGATGACTCTCCCCTTGGCCTCACCGATGATCCGGTCCAGAGTATCGGCAACCAGCTTCTCCGACGGAGTGTATCCCGAAAGCTCAACATAGGTGGAGTCGGAAAGGAGAAGCAGGACGTCCTTCAACCCCAGCGCAGCCAGCTGGCTGAAATTGGTAGGCTCGCCAACCGTGGGTGCATGGTCCAGCTTGAAGTCGCCGCTGTGCACTATGACGCCCTGCGGGGTACGAATTATCAGGCCTACGGAATCAGGAATGCTGTGGCAAACAGAGAAGAACTCTATGGTGAAACTGCCCAGTGTAATCGTTTCCCCGGGGGTGACCACATTCAGGTTGGCGCTGGTCCTCACCCCTCGTTGCCTGAGCTCCACGGAAATTAGCTCTCGAGCGAACCTGGGAGCATAGACCGGCACAGGAAGACGGGGCAGAATGTAGGGCAGGGCCCCGATGTGGTCCTCGTGTCCGTGGGTAATCACTATCCCTCTCAGGTTCTGCTGTCTCTCCATAAGATAGCTGATATCGGGAATAAGTAAGTCCACCCCCGGCATTCCCTCGCTCGGGAACATAAGGCCGGCATCGATGATAACGATGTCCTTGCCATATTCCAGCGCCATCATGTTCTTACCGATCTCGCCCAGTCCACCCAGAGGGACGAGTCTCAATTTGTGTGTCGACATCATTTTTTCTTCTCGCTCCAAACGTAATTCTAGAACAAGCTCAGTTGTTCCGATGAAAGAGGGACTGCGTCTTCGGTCAGTTCCCTGGCTTGAGCCAGTATCTGGGGAATCCTCAGCATATCCGTTTCAATGGTGCGGCGCAGAGAACCCTGATGGAGAGCCGCGGCCGGATGATACATGGGGTAATAGACGATACCCTCCAGCTTTCGAGGTTTGCCATGAATCTTGCCTATGCTCTCGTTGGGGAAATAACGGGAAAGAGAGTGGCGTCCCAGGGTAACAATCATGCGGGGCTGGATTAGCTCTGTTTGACGGTCGAGCCATTTGCGGCAGGTCTGTATTTCCGCCGGCAGCGGCTCGCGGTTTTGAGGAGGCCGGCACTTGATCACATTGGCAATATAGACTTCCTCCCGCCGCAGGCCGATCGAGGCCAGCAGTTGCTCCAGAAACTGGCCGGCGGGGCCCACAAAAGGACGTCCTTGCTGGTCTTCGTGCCACCCCGGCGCCTCCCCGATGAAAAGTAAGTCTGCGTCTTCAGGCCCCTCGCCAGGCACTACCCTGGTGCGATACTTGGCTAGCTCACAGTCATGGCAGGCTATGATTTCCTGACAAAGTTGGACTAAACCTGACATCTACTAATCCGATGGTAACATATCTACCTGGGGCGGTCAATTTGGGGCCCTGGCAAATCAGGACTGCTCAACTCACTAGTTACCTTCCTCATCCTCGTCCTCATCCTGCTCCCAAATAGGCTCCGTGAACTGGTCGATATACTCGGCCGTAACCCTCTTTGCTATCCTGTCCATCTCCTCATCTACCCGCTCGGCCAGCTGGCCCAGCTCGGTCAGGTCAAGTTCAACTCCCAGCATCTTGGTGAAGACATCAAGCACAGCCAGGGAGGCCTTGGGATTTGCTATTTGGGTAGCATATGCCGGCACTTCGCCCAGCAGGCAGATGCCGTCCATACCCCTTTCTTTGGCCATACCCAGTATCAATCCATTCAGTCCGGCTATGCGAAGGTTACCTCTAAGGATTACATTATGACCGCTCAACTCATTAATCAGGTCAGGAGTTGTAGCTACTCCCCAGACCTTCATTTCCTCGCTATGGTGGACGCGCGTTACCGCAGCGGCACAGCTATATACCCTGGCCACTTTAAGCCTTTGCGCCACGTCCAGAACACAGTTAGCCAGCTCATGTCCCTTGAAAACAGGCTGTTCCTCCCCGATGAAAATCACCAGACCCCTGTCCTCCTTGTCGGACTGCCAGTAATAGAACTTGCTCTCGGGAAAACGAGGCTTTTCAATCACGTTGTCTTTGACGGTGACGCCCACCGGTTCAAAGAAGTCGACAGGCTCGATCTCCCCTATTTCGACGGCGTTGAGCTTCTCCACCAGATACCTGGCGGCGGTAAGTGATACGTCGCCGATCCCCGGCCAGGAGGCAAGCATGGTACAGCTCTTGGGGCTCGGCTGCTCGTGAAGCTTTATTACGTCTTTCATCTATGTCTCAGTTCCCCTTTGTCGTCACCGATACGCGAGGACAATACAGGCAGGGGGCCTGCAAAGCACCGCCCACCCACCTCACCTCCCGTCCTATGCCCAGAAGCTCACCCAGTACGTGATATACGTTGCCCGCAATCATGGTGTCCTTCACCCTCCCTACTATCTCACCGTTCTCCACCTTATATCCCAGCAACACGTTGCCACCGAAGTCACCGCTCAGCGTATTACCCTGCTCGGCACCGATAACTTGCTCTACGATCAACCCTTCTTTCATATCCTCCACCATGGCCTGGAAAGAGACGTCCCCGCCGCTGAAAACAAGAGAGCTTATGGCTGGCCTGGGAAAACCCCCGCCCGCCCGCCTGCCGTTACCCGTGCTACGGACACCGGCTGAAGCTGCTGTCTGCAAATCATAAAGGAAATTCGCCGCCACTCCGTTCGCGATAAGGGGCAGACTTTGGCCGGGCACCGCCTCGTCATCAAAGGGATAACTCCCTAATCCGTAAGCCACGGTAGCATCGTCCCGCAGGCTGAGCCTCTTATCAAAGACCTGCTCCCCCAGTCTGCCCTTCAATGGCGAGGCGCCTTCCAGGACTGTTTTGCCACTGAAAGCCAGTATTATGGGGGTCATCAGGACACCGGCTACCCCGAGAGGTGTAAAAACCACCGGCAGTGTCTTGGCAGTCACGGTGGCTTTGGCCCTGGCCATCTCCAGTTGCCTTATCACTCTCTGGGCCAGTTCATCAACGGTGACAGAATCGGGGCAGCACGAGCTTTCGCTATCGCCCACGAAGAGCATGTCCGTATCCTGCACCAGAATGCCTTCCAGGCTGAGGCTGAAGAAACTTTTATCATACCTGCCTTCGCCGCCCTGAGAATTGATTACGGAGACGGAGCTTGTCCCCCTGGCAACTTCAACGTCGCAAAGAACACCAAAAGTATGGCCTCTAACCTTGCCTATAAGGTCTTCCCCCATTCCGACCATTTCCTCCATATCTATCTCCTCTACTCTGGAATCGAAGATAGGCACTTCGGAATAGTCCTGGAAAGGAGGAAACTCAAAATTGGCCGGACCACCGAATAGAGAACTCTCCACCGCCATATCAACCAGATTCTCTAACTCAACCTCACCGCTGGCGGTAGCAAAGCCGACTCTTCCTTCCCGGAAAATCCGCAGGGCAATGCTGCTGCTCTCCTTGCTGTGCACTTGTCTCAGTTCATTAGCTTCAAACTGTATGCCGACAGAATGGGGAGAAGAAAGCAGAAACACCTCGGCTTGATCCGCCACCCTGCCGGCAGCGCGAAGGGTCTCGGATAGACGTTCCTTCTCGGATTCCAATTCCCGGTGTCCAGACAGCATCAGAACTCAGTCTGAGAAGCCAACGGTATGGCCGTTAATGTAACAACACTCCACTGCATTCCTGTCGGGGCAACCCCCGACTTCATGTTCAGACTTTGCCCTATCATATGTTATCCCAAACGACGGTCAATAGTCCGTCACAGTGTGAATTATCGGC
>CAYSBO010000064.1:0-6413 GCA_964429285.1 uncultured Dehalococcoidales bacterium
TTTGATTGACTGATTGTTTGTGTTATAATCGATTGAAGCCAGTGACAGCAGGTACCCGGAGGGTTTAAATAAGTTGCCTGCCGAGGCACAAGTGATACCTGTGTCGACTGGCACAGGAATTTTTATTATGGACTCCTCCTCCGGTATAGGCGAGAATTGAAGAGAGGGTAATATGTTAAGAGAAAAGAAGATGCAGATAGTGAGCAGCCTGGTCGATGATTTATCGCGAAGCTCTATTATCATCTCTACCAACTATCATGGTCTGCTGGCAAAAGAAATGGCTGAGCTACGCAACACCCTGTCTGAAGCAGGAATCGAATACCACGTGGTGAAGAACACCCTGGTCTATCGTGCCGCTGACAGGGCAGGTAAGCCGCAGTTGATGAACATAATCGAGGGTCCCACGGCCCTCGCTTTCGGCTACAGTGACGAAGTCAGGACAGCCAAGCTCCTTAATCAATATATCAAATCCGCATCATCGTCTCTGCAAATCATAGGAGGACTGTTAGGAGAGCGAGTACTGGCTGCGGAGGAAGTGATAAGTCTGGCTACTCTGCCACCCAGAGAGGTCCTCGTCTCCAAGCTACTTGGACAATTACAAGCCCCCGTAGGAACTTTACATAACCTACTCAGTTTTCCTTTGCGTGGGCTTGTGAACGTGCTGCAAAACAAGATACAAACCACTAAGGAATAACAAAGGAGGAAATCATGCCACCAGAGGAATCAGAGAAGCAAGTTAAGGAAGAGAAAGCAAAGAAAGCTCCACGGGCGAAGAAAGAAGTTGAGCAGGGGGAGGAACAAGGAGCTTCAACGGGAAAGAAACAGGCAAAGGGTTTGACCAAAGAGGAGATTATGACCGCCATCAAGGGCATGACGGTGCTGGACCTGGCTGATTTGGTCAAGAGCCTGGAGCAAGAATTCGGGGTTAGTGCTGCTCCCGTAGCAACAGCAGCCCCGGCGGCCGCTCCTAGCGAGGCAGCAGAAGCACCCCCGGCGGAGGAGAAGACGGAATTCAGCGTCAGCTTAAAAAGCTTTGGCGAGAAGAAGATCGAAGTTATCAAGGCAGTGCGAGAGGTGACCACCCTGGGATTGAAACAAGCTAAGGATCTGGTGGAAGCTGCCCCACAGATGGTAAAAGAAGGCGTTCCCAAGGAAGAAGCCGAAACGATAAAGAAGAAGCTAGAGGCCGCTGGAGCAACTGTAGAGATTAAGTAGGGTCAACTTGAGGTTGTGGCAGTTCTGAGTGGGGGTTAAGCAATATGTCGTCGGTCAGTCATCTGGCTATCCTGGGGTTGGGGGGCTTTTTCCTCCTCCTGGGCATTATTTTCATTGTCTGGAACAAGAGGGAAAAGGAAAGATACTACAATTCTATTCTGTTGACCCGAAGGGATATTAAGGAGTCTTTGACTCACGACCCAGAGCGTCCGTGGCTGTCTGCCTGGCAGATAGGGGGCAGGATTTCGCTCATCCTTGGTATCATGCTGCTCATTGCTGGGGGGATTCTATGGCTCGTTGCATCCTGAACCTGTCCTGAGCACGAGGGGAGTGAAGGGCTTGTCAGCAGAGTTGTTCGGTCTCTCCGACCTGTACATCTCATAACAGCGGACTGAGTTTACGGAGACAACCGTGCGGAAAAACAGGGTGCCACCTCGGGCTGTTCTATTTCTGTGGCCTGCGATAGACGGACTTCTGAGACTGATCTATCACATCAAGCCGCTGAGAGCCGATGGTAGTGGCATCATTTGTCTCAACCTTCACTGCTACAAGGGCCCGACCAGGGTACTAACTGACGGCTGTCAGGTAAAGAACGGAGACACAGTAATGGAGCTGCATTTGAACAACGCCTGGTTCAAACGTAGACGGAACCCGAACCTGGGAGCCTCGCAATCACCTAAGGAATTCCTCGGTTGCTTCGCACAGGACCTGCGTTTTCTAGCTCAGCAAATGAACGGGGGAATGTTTGGAAACGTTACAGCGCTCCACGGCAGCACCCTGTTGGATGTAGCAGCCAGACGACTGGGATTCCAGGTTGATGAACTACCCGATAGCTGGCGGAACAAAGGGGTCCGCTTCTATATGACCGGTTTAATGCAAGCCTATCATCTACGGCCGGGCTACGCATCCGGGTCCAAACGGAAGACCCGGGAGCTTACGGAAGTGTGGCTGTCCAGGACGGCACTCCTGGCCAGGTACGGTCCGAAACGTCCCTGAGTCTGGTCGTATCCCGATCTGGGCCTGCCAGGCTCAATGCTTTTCCTGTAACTCCAGCAGTTCGGGTATGGTGACAAAATCAAAACCCCTCTCGCTGAGGTTCTCGATGAGCAAGGGCAAAGCCCGGAGCATCTGGCTACGGTCATAGCTCGGTCTACCGTTTCGACCGTCATGCAGGACAATCACGCCTCCCGGCCTCACCCGCTGAACGATAGTGTGTACAATCTCCTCGCCGGACTTGTTTGCCTTCCAGTCTCCTGTCATGTTGTCCCAGGTAACTACCGTGTAGCCGAGGTGACGAACAGCCCGCATCAGCCAGGGAGTGCGGAACCCGTAGGGAGGGCGAAAAAGCCTGGGCTCGAATCCGGTACACTCATAGATTGCCTGATGAGCCAGCTTGATGTCATGCGCAACTGTGCTGCCGCGTCTCAGGCATAGAGATTTGTGATGATAGTAGGAGTGGTTTCCAATCACATTTCCCTCTGTTACTATCCGCAGGCAGATATCAGGGTGGCGCCGAGCGTTTTGCCCAATGACAAAGAAGGTTGCCTTGATTCTATATCGTTCCAGTATATTGAGAACCTGGGAGGTATATGGTTCATTCGGACCGTCATCAAAGGTCAGAGAAACCCTCGGGCGATCCCGGTTGCCGTTAGACCACACCTTGCCATACAACCGGGAGCGAGGACTAACCCCATGGTAGGCAAAGAGCGTACTCAAAATACCAATATCAAAGACGTAGACTAACCTGCCCACTGCCTCAATCACAGGGCTGACGTGCAACCAGAGTAAGCCAAAGGAAAGGGCGACATACCACAAGGATGTCCTGACTTTCCCCGAGGAGAAACTGGCGACCACGGTTTGCCAGGTCTTGGCCGGCAGGTCTTCCAGTCTTTCGGATATTGGCTCATACCAGAAAAGTACAGAGAAGTAGTCCACGACCCAGTTCCAGTACAAGGTCACCACTCCAATCCTTTTGAGGCGACGAGCTGAGGTAAGGACAAAGAGTCGAGGAACAATTCGCCCCTTACCGACTGTCTTCAGTCTCAAGGAAAGTTCGTACTCCTCTCCATAGAACCTGATGCTGGTATCGAAGCCGCCTACCTGTCGGAGGGCTGACCGGCGCACGGCGAAGTTGGACCCCCATACGGCGCTGCCTTTATTGAGCACTTTCCGGAAGAGCTGGTCTATGATAATGCTGATGAAATTACCGATGTAGGAAGCAATCCGGGCAAAGTTGCCAGCATCGAAGTAGGCATAGGGGCCACTTATCACTACCGTCTCGGGCTCTCGAATGAAGCGGGACACGATGGTGGAAAGCCAGCAAGGTGGTGCCTGGGTATCGGCATCAATAAAGGCAATGATGTCTCCCGTGGCCACCTCGGTGCCCTTTTGCCGAGCGCAGGCAGGGCTTCGCTTGTTTTCATAGACAACCCTGGCTCCCCAGTCGAGGGCTATCTGGGCGGTATTATCGGTGCTCGCATTGTCAACTACAATGACGTCATATACTGCGGCATAGTCCTGCTTCCCTATGGATTCCAAACACCAAGGCAGGTACTTTTCCTCATTATAGGCCGGTATGACCACCGATACGGAAAGTCGCCCTTTGCGGCCGACCGTCTGTGTCTGCATTGGGTTGCCTCGGCTCAAGGCTTGTCAGCGCCCTCAACGCCCAGCCTGTAGGTGATCTCCTTCAACGATACTTTGCCGGCAGACAAGACCACCTTCAGAGCATCATCAACTGATATGTCGGTCCGGATAACATCGCTTTCCTTTACTATTTCCAGATAGCCAGATGTGGGGTTGGGGGACGTCGGTATGAAGACACTCAGCAGCTTCTCACCAGAGTCTGTGCGTGATTCTGTCGTTACAAATCCTATGGCCCGCATACCTTTTTTGGGGAATTCCACCAGTACCACGTGCAGGAACCTGCTTTCACTCGGAGCGGTGAAGCTTTGCATGATTTGCCTGATACTTGTATACAGATACCGAAACAGAGGCACCCTTGCCAGCAAAGACTCTATGAAGCTAATAACCCTTCGCCCCACAATGCACGTAGCTACAACTCCGGTGAGGTAGATTACTGCCAAAGTTACGGCAATGCCCAGGCCAGGGACCGCGTAGCCAAGTAGTGTCTGTAGTGTGGGCTGCAGGATACCGTCGATGGTGAGAAATAGCCAGCGCAATATGTAGATGGCGACAATGATCGGTACAACAATCAGCACTCCGGCGAAGAACTGGGTCCTTAGCTTCCTATTTATCCCACTTAGAGATATCTTCCTGCCGGGTGTCATTCTTCTGGCCTTTCCGCCCGCTTAAGACAAGGGTTCACAACTATTTTAACACTGTGCCTTGGGGGCGAGAAGCAAGCGCGCCCAGTTCACGGCAGCGTACAAGTCTCATGTTCACACTACTTCCTTGTGCCGGTACTGTAGAGCTTCAGCCATATGATGCGGTTTGATGATGTCCGTGTGTTCCAGGTCGGCGATGGTGCGGGAGAGCTTGAGGATACGGTGAAAGGCGCGGGCGGTTAGATGGAGCTGCTTCATAGCGGCACGAAGCAGGCTCTGCGCTGCTGGCTCCACCGTACAGAATTCTTTGACCTCCTTAGGTGTCATATCGGCATTGCACCTTATCTTCGTCCCTTTGAAACGTTCAAGCTGTATTTCATGGGCTGCCTTGACCCTGGCCCTGACTTCGTGTGCGCTTTCCGTGGGCTTGTCTTCGGTGAGTTTTTCGTAATCCAGATGGGGAACATCAACAAAGATATCGATCCGGTCCAGTAGCGGTCCACTTATTCTTCTGTGATACCGGGAGATTTCCCCCGGAGAGCATTTGCATTCCTTGAACGGGTCACCGTAGTAGCCACAAGGGCACGGGTTCATAGCTGCAACCAGCATGAAACTGGCCGGGAAGGTGACGCTGCCATGGACACGGCTGACGGTGACTGTTCTGTCCTCTATTGGCTGACGGAGGGATTCCAGCGTGACATGCCCGAACTCGGAGAATTCGTCCAGAAACAGCACTCCATGGTGGCCCAGGCTTATCTCTCCGGGCCGTGGCCACTGTCCTCCCCCCACCAGGCCAGCGTGAGAAACGGTATAGTGAGGTGAGCGAAACGGACGGCTTACCATGATGGGAGTGTCCTGCGGCAACAATCCACTAACGCTGTAAACCTTGGTTACCTCTATAGCTTCTTCCATGGTCAGCAAGGGCAGTATTGACGGCAGGGCGCGAGCCAGCATAGTCTTGCCACTGCCCGGCGGACCGCACATCAGTATGTTGTGTCTTCCGGATGCCGCTACCTCCATAGCCCTCTTGGCATGTTCCTGGCCCTTGATGTGAATCAGGTCGAAGTCATAACTGGGACGAAACTCCTGTTCCCAGTTCACCTTGTCCGTATACTCCGGAATGGTTGCTCCACCTTGAAGTTGAGCAACCAGCTGTGCCAGCGATTCAGCGGGGAATATATGTATGTTGTCTATCAAAGAGGCCTCTTTAGCATCATCCAATGGCACAAATACGTTAGACAGGCCTTTGTCCCTGGCCAAAGCCACCATAGGCAATATTCCGTGGGTGTGGCGCAGCTTACCATCCAGAGACAGTTCTCCCAGGAAGATACTGTGAGAGAGGTCGGCGTTCAGTTGCTCTGAGCTAACCAATATGCCTATGGCTATGGATAGATCGTAAGCAGGACCTTCCTTTTTCAGGTCTGCCGGAGCCAGGTTGACAGTGATACGCCTGTTGGGGAACTTATAGTAGGAGTTCCTTATTGCTGACCTTACTCTCTCTTTTGATTCCTGGACTGCCTTGTCCGGCAGTCCCACGATGGTGAAAGAAGGTAGGCCCGGTGATATATCTACCTCTACTTCCACTACGGCTCCCTCCAGGCCGACCACAGCAGCACTTCTTACCTTGGCTAGCATCTTGACAGTATTCTTTCGTCTGACCGAGGCTCAGCTTCTCTCCCGCAGAGAGTCCTCAATCCTTCTCATTAGTTCTCCATTCTCTTCCTCAGATAGCGTAAGGTTGCTCTCCAACTTGTGAATGTAACCGTCGATTTCGGGAAACCGTGACCTTGCCCGGGCCAGTTCCCCATTTTGTTCTTGAATCTCCTGGTCCAGGTCATTGAAATCGATTTTGAGATCCAACCTTTGGTTCAGAAAGCTCAGGACCTTCTTCTGGGCTTGAGCATCCTCTAG
>CAYSBO010000065.1:0-6363 GCA_964429285.1 uncultured Dehalococcoidales bacterium
TCTCTATTTCCAAAGAACTCTCTAGTGAGCTGCCCACCATTCCTGCCGACAAACAGAGAATCCGGCAGGTGGTAGCCAACCTGATTCACAACGCCATCAAATTCACCCCTACCGGGGGAACGGTAACGATCAGTACCAGGAAACTTGAGGCAGCAGTCGAGCTTGATGTAACCGACACCGGGATAGGCATCCCCGAGGAAGAGCAGGCCCGAGTCTTCGAGCGTTTCTACAAGGGAGACAAAGCCCGAACTGGAGAAGGTACCGGCATGGGATTGGCTATCGCCAAGCATGTAATCGAGGCCCACGGCGGCAGTATCTGGGTAGAGAGCGAGGAGGACAAAGGGTCAACCTTCAGCTTCAGCCTGCCGCTCCAGCCAGGTTCCCGGCAAAAACCAGAAATTTAACCTGGTTTTAACATAGCCTTAAACTGCCCTTAAAGTTCGCCTGCTACATTAACGGTATCAACAAGAGGCTGGCTTAAGGCTTTTTCTATTTGGCGATGAAGAAAGTACTGTTTGTTTGTACACACAATTCGGGGCGCAGCCAGATGGCAGAAGCCTTCTTCGATCAAATAGCACAAGATTCGGCAGTGGCTATCTCAGCGGGAACTCAGCCTGCACCCCAGGTTAACCCCACGGTAGTAGCAGCCATGCGTGAAATCGGCATCGAAATCGGAGACAAGAAGCCGAAACTGCTCACGGCGGAGATGCTGAACAACGCTGATCGAGTAATAACCATGGGCTGTAGCATAGAGAAAGCCTGTCCAGCTACCTTTGTCCCAACTGAAGACTGGCAGTTGGAAGACCCGCAAGGTCAAACTATAGAGAAGGTGAGGCAGATAAGGGACGAGATTCAGGATAGGGTCGCTGAGTTGGCTGGCAAGCTTTCATGACTGAAAAGTTTTACGTGGTTTTAACATCACCTTAAATCCACTTTAATCTCCACTAATTATGATGAGGGAAATAAGATGAAAGGAGGTGATGTGTATGCGAAAAACGCTGGCACTGGTTGCCCATGATTCCAAGAAGGATGCATTGGTGCAACTGGTGAAGTCGCACAAAGGGGAGCTTGCGGAAGTGGACCTGCTTGCAACGCGGGGTACCGGGCAACTCACCCAGGAAAGAACCGGATTGCCGGTCAGGCTTCTGCAAAGTGGACCCCTTGGTGGCGACCAACAAATCGGAGCACTGATAGGCAGTGGAGTGGTGGATGCAGTGATTTTCCTGCGTGACCCTCTTACGGCCCATCCTCAAGAACCTGACGTTTCTGCACTCTTGAGGATCTGCGATGTCCATAACGTGCCCCTGGCGACCAACCTGGCTACCGCGGAAGCTGTCCTGCACGTTATGGCTGAGCAGCCGCAAGCACTGAGGAAACATCAATTATCAGCCCACCTCATCAATGAAATGGCATTTGCGGGCTAAACAAAAACGACAATAACAATAAGGAGGAAAACAATTGAACAAAAAACAACTAGGTAAAGGATTGACACTAGTAACGGCAGCAGCGCTTGCTGTAGCTGTCGCCCTGACCGGCTGTACGGGGGACGGGGGTACGACTACTATTTCTATGGCCGGTTCCACTACCGTCCAGCCATTAGCCGAAGCTCTGTCCGATGAGTACATGACCAACGTTGATACCACTGTTACTATAACAGTTGCAGGCGGAGGCTCAAGCGTAGGCGTCGAGTCGGCGGGTGAGGGCACGGTGGACATCGGGATGGCTTCCCGCACAATCAAGCAGGAGGAATTTGACGAATACCCCGACCTGGTAGTGCACCACATTGCCAGTGACGGAATAGCTATAGTCACTGACTCGGACACTTCCGTCGACGTTACCTGCCTCACCATACTCGAGACAAGGGCTATCTTCTCCGGCAACATAACCAACTGGGCCGACGTCGGTGGCGCTAACCAAACCATTAACGTGCATGCCCGGGAAGAGGGTTCCGGTACCAGAGCTGCCTTTGAGGAGATGGTGATGGGGGATGAAGTCATCACGGGAGAAGCTGCCCTGTGGCCCTCTAACGGTGCACTAAGAACCGCTGTGGCGGGCGAACCATACTCTATCGGCTTCGTCTCGTTTGGCTACCTTGATGAGACCGTCGACGCGTTCGCTCTGGACGCAGAGGAAGGGGGAGGATGTGTAGAGGCTACTGTGGAGAACGCTCTCAGTGGTGATTACCCGGTAGTACGCCCGCTCAACATGCTTACCGATGGTGAGCCAACAGGAAAGGTGGACGAGTTCATCACCTGGATCTTGGGTGTGGATGGGCAGGCGATTGTAGCCCAAGACTACATCCCGGTCGGTCCAACGTCATAGGACCATTACTGCTTAATGAGGCGGGTGAAGGGATTGGCGCCTCTGAAGTGTCAATCCCTTCTCTCGCAACAACCTGGTACGATTTAGTATAATCTGGGGGATTGGCTCTAAGGAACCAATACCTTACCTGACTGGAAGGGAATAAAAGGTTTGTCACGCTACTTCACCAATCGCCTGGCTAAGTACGCGGTATTCATAAGCGCCACAGTATCTTTCATAGTACTGCTGGCGATTGTCGTGTTCGTATTCAGAGATGGATTGCCTGCTTTTCAGGAAGTCGGTTTCTTTGACTTGCTCTTTGGTAGCACGTGGCGGCCCCAGCAAGGCGAATACGGTATTCTCGTCATGGCAGTGGGGTCGCTGCAGGTTACCGCCGGCGCATTACTTCTGGCAGTACCGCTGGGCATTGCCTGTGCCATCCTGCTGGCTGAGGTCGCCCCTCCTAGGGTCCGGCAGCTCCTGCGGCCGGCAGTGGAGCTGCTGGTGGGAATCCCATCAGTTGTCTATGGACTGGTAGGTATGGTGCTCCTGGTTCCAGCGATACGCGAGTATTTCGGCGGCCGTGGCTTCAGCGTGCTGGCTGCGTCAATAGTTCTGACGGCTATGGTATTACCCACCATTATCAGCATCAGTGAGGACAGCATCAGGGCAGTGCCGGCCTCTTATAAAGAAGGATCACTGGCACTCGGTGCCACGCGCTGGCAGACAATCAGGCAAGTGCTGCTGCCAGCAGCCCGTTCCGGTATCGGCGCCAGCATCGTACTGGGTATGGGTCGGGCGATAGGAGAGACTATGGCGATGATTATGGTTCTCGGCAATTCTATTCAATTTGCCAGAACACCGCTCGACATGACGCGTACCCTTACCGGTAATATCGCTGTGGAAATCAATTATGCGAGCGGTATACACGAGAACGCCCTTTTTGCCACCGGCATCGTCCTTCTGATCTTCATTCTAATCATAAACAGCATCGCCGTTGTTGCGCTGAAGAGAGGAGTCCGTGCTCACACTTTCACCTAGACTCTCCCAGAAAATAGCCTGGGTCTTTATCTGGGGCGGTGGTGCAATCACCGTGCTGATTCTTGTTGTCATTATTGGCTATGTCCTGGTGCAAGGAATACCAAGCATTAGCCTTGACTTCTTGTTGACGCCCCCAGAAGGCGGCATGTCAGGAGAAGGTGGCATTTCCACGGTCATCGTCGCCACTCTGTACCTTCTCGGATTGACCGTCGTTATTCTGGTTCCGATCGGTCTCGGCGCCGCCATCTACCTGGCCGAATACGCGCCGGACAACAGGCTTACCGAGCTTATCCGTTACGGAATAGAAGTCCTGGCCGGCGTGCCTTCAATCATCTTCGGACTTTTCGGCTTTGCCCTCTTTGTCACTGCCCTGCACTTCAATTTCTCGATCTTATCGGGAGCGTTAACACTTGTCTGTCTTCTATTACCGACCATGATTCGCACTTCCGAAGAGGCAATAAAATCGGTACCCTATGCTCACCGGGAAGCCGCTCTGGCACTGGGCGCTACACGCTGGCAGGTGATATGGAGAGTATTACTGCCCACAGCCCTGCCCGGCATCGTTACTGCTATGATTCTCTGCGTCGGAAGAGCTATCGAGGAGACCGCCTGCCTCTTCGTTACAATGGGAGGCTGCAAAGGCATGCCAACGTCACTTCTATCCTGCGGCAGAACTCTTTCCCTGCACGTTTACTACCTGGCCACGGAGACCAATAATTTTGAAGGTGCACTGGCCACTGCCGCAGTACTAATAATAACGATACTTGTGATAAACAGCATCACCAACTTGCTTTCTAGCCGTTTTCAGAGAAAAATGAGAGGTGCAACATAAAATGACAGTATACAACGGTGCTTGTGTAGGTGGTAAGCTCGCTATCCGTAATCTGAACCTTTTTTACGGAGACTTCCAGGCTCTTCGAGATATTTCACTGGAAATCCCGACATGCGCGATTACGGCAATTATCGGCCCCTCCGGCTGCGGTAAATCGTCGTTCATCCGCGTTCTTAACCGTATGAACGATATTATCAACGGGGCCAGGGTAGAAGGCAACGTTGAACTGGATGGCATGCCTATCTATGATAGGAATGTCGATGTAGTGGAACTCAGGAAGAGGGTGGGTATGGTCTTTCAGAAGCCCAATCCCTTTCCCATGTCGGTGTTCGACAATGTAGCCTTTGGGCCGAGGCAGCACGGTAGGAACAACCGGGGCGAACTCAGGGAGATTGTTGAAAAAAGCTTGCGTCAGGCGGCGCTATGGCATGAGGTGAACGACAAGCTGGACCAGTCCGCCCTTGCTCTGTCCGGCGGGCAGCAACAGCGACTATGCATCGCCCGGGTGCTGGCGGTTGAGCCTGAGGTCATTCTCATGGATGAGCCCTGCAGTGCTCTTGACCCGGTGGCGACTCTAAAAATAGAGGACTTGATGAGAAACCTGGCTAAGAACTACACTATTGTCATCGTCACCCATAACATGCAACAGGCAGGCAGGGTATCGGATATGGCAGCTTTTTTCCTGATGGCAGAAGATCGTGCCGGTGTTCTCGTGGAGTATGGAGCTACATCTCAGATATTCACCAACCCCAGAGATAAGCGAACCGAGGACTACATCACCGGGCGGTTCGGATAAAGCGACAAGGAAGGTGACAATGATGGAAATAAGAGCAACCTTTCACAAGAAATTGAGGGAAATTCAGGACGACGTTCTGGCTATGGGGAGCATGGTAGAGAAGGCTACCAGCCGTTCGATTGAGGCCCTGAAAAAAAGAGACCTGGATATGGCTCGCGAGATAATAAACGATGATCTCAAGATAAACGGAAAGCGATTTGATATCGAGGAAAAATGTATCGAGCTCATTGCTACGCAACAACCTATGGCCAGCGACCTGCGTGCCATTATCTGCGTGCTGAACATAGTCACCGAAATAGAACGGATTGGCGACCATGCTGGTGGCATAGCGAAGATCGTAATCATGATAGGCGATGAGCCGCCACTTAAGCCGTTGATTGACGTGCCCCGTATGGCAGATAAGACCAACGATATGCTGCACCGGAGCCTGGATGCCTTCATCAACCGCGACGCTGACGCAGCCAGGAACATTGTTGCAGAAGACGACGACGTGGATAATCTATACGACCAGGTTTTCCGTGAGCTGCTCACCTTCATGGTAGAGGATCCAAGGACTATTACCCGGGCGACTCGCCTAATCTGGGTGGCCCATAACCTGGAGCGGAGCGCCGATAGAGTGACCAATATCTGTGAACGGGTAGTCTATATGGTGACCGGTATAATGGAGGAAATAGGAGCGTCAAAATACTAGCCGCTTGCCTCACTTCTGAGAGATTGTAGCAAACAGGAACTAGAGAAATTAGATCTCCGCTCAGCCTTGTATCCAGCACCACAATTCAGGGACACAACTACGACGGACCGTAACCCACTGGCTAACAAAGGCCAATGGAAATGGCTGAACACAACAAGTCTCCCGCAAAACGCCCCATCAGGCACAGTATGGATCTCGACCTCGCCGCCTTGTCACCCATATAATACCTACCATTAAGATCAGCGCCAGCAAGCCCGCTGTGGCCATCTTCTCCGCCGGGGTACCTCTGACGACCAGAGTGCTCACGGCAACAGCGGGCACGAGCCCGGTTCTCACTATCGGCTTCAGGTCGGGATGCTCGGTTATGAACTTGGCTATCGGGGGACTGGTACCGTAGTAGAGGTCTACGAAGGCTCTGCCCGCCGGGTTGGTCAACAGGTATCTATCTCTGAACCGACGCAGAATCTGTATTTCGTCTGCCATTGGAGTGCCATAGGCCGCCGTGGCAATAAAGCACCTCGCGCCCCCATTGAAATTGGCTCTGACGGAGTAGGAGCTCTCCATGGTAATGGTAGTCGAAGAAGCGTTGACGTCAGCGATGGCGTCCACATCGCCCGACCAGTTGACGAACTGGTAGCCTTCGTCAGGCTCAACCACAAGGCTGACGTCAGAGCCGAGAGCATGGAGAGATGTGCCCTCGTC
>CAYSBO010000066.1:0-6151 GCA_964429285.1 uncultured Dehalococcoidales bacterium
AGCAAATGGAGGACTGGGTGAAAGGCATCAATTCATGGGATGTCTGCGACCAGGTGTGTATGAATCTCTTTGAAAAGAACGGGTTAGCCTGGAAGAAGGTCATCGATTGGTCCGAACGGGACGAGGAGTTTGTCAGAAGGACGGCCTTTTCGCTGGTGGCGTGTCTGGCATGGCATGACAAGAAGGCAAGCGATGACAAATTCATCGAATTGCTTCCTGTGATAATACGAAGTTCTACGGATGAACGTAACTTTGTCAAGAAAGCAGCAAACTGGGCTCTTAGAAACATCGGGAAAAGGAACCTCAATTTGAACCGGGCGGCGATAAAGGCAGCGAAGGATATTCAGCGGTTTGACTCAAGAGCTGCTCGTTGGGTTGCTTCTGATGCTCGCAGAGAACTGGAGAGTGAGGCTATCCAGAGCAGGCTCAGGAGACCAGCCCCAGTTCAGAAGGGGCAAGCTGGCCGGTGAAGCGTGAAATGATTGTTGATTGTGCACCAAGACGGCACATGTGAACTAGACTTGCTGGCTACCACCTAAACCGCCTGAACCGGTCCGCGGGATATTCCGCCCACAGAGGACACCTCGAAAGCGAACATGCTACAATACTCCCCAAGTGCTACCTATGTGCTAACCGGCCCGACAGTTAACAGTGAAGGAATTGATCCAGCGTAGGCTGCAATCTGTGACAACAGCGGGCTCTTACCATGGCTGAGTACGGGCCAAAGATAGATCTGCGCAGATCCTTACTCGTTATAGCGGTCGTTGTGGCCCTCATCGGACTTACTGTTTGGCTTCTCAAGCCTGAGCTGTTTTCTCAGATGTTTGAAGCTGTCAGGACTGCCAACGGTTTGTTTCTGGGTTTAGCCATAGCAACGTATTTCTTCAGTGTGGTACTCTGGACTATCCGGTGGCGAATAGCTATTCGTTCCATAGACGGCGACAATCCCAAAACAAGCTTTTCTGCTCTGTTTTCCATAATCTGCAGCGCTATCTTCCTTAACAACGTTACTCCTTTGCTACACACTGGCGGTGACCCGTTTGGGAGGGTATACCTGGTACGCAAGCTGGAAAACGTGAAGTACTCGACAGCTATCGTTGCCTCCATCGGTGAGCATATTTTTGCTCCCCCAATCCTTATCTCGTTCTTGGTAGCAGGACTCTTTCTGCAATTTGGGGAAGACGTGCTTGGACCCACCGGATTACTCTTAGTGGTAGGTGCTCTGGTTGTGTCCGGGCTGGTCATATTTCCTCGCTTCTTCGTCAGAAAAATGATCGGAGTTGGTGCCATCAGCAGGCTTGTAACTCGCGTTGCCCGTGTATTTGGAAGACGCGCCGATGCTCAGCAAATAGCGGAGTCCGTTAGTACCTTCTACGCCAGTGCCTACGTCATGATGAGCAAGCGAAGGGAAGGGCTAGCTATAGCTAGTCTGACTTCGCTAATGCTGGTGCTCACCGTTGCTCGCTTCCATATCGTATTCTTAGCTTTGGGTTACAGTCCTAGAATTTCGATGCTTCTGCTGGCGGCCTCACTTCCGACAATTCTGGGTTTTGTCCCATTCCTGCCGGGAGGCCTGGTCATTGTCGAAGGGTCGTTGATTTCGATTTTCGCCCTTTTTGGCGTTTCTCTGAATATAGCAACGGCGGCGACATTGATTGAGCGAGGAATCTCATTTGCTTTAAGTTCGCTGGTGGGGGCTATGGTCTTCGTTTGTCTGGGTCTGAGGATGGCAGTGAAGACTGAGAACTGAGAATGAGCAAAAGATGCGTGTAGCATTGATCGGTGATCAACACCAGCTTGATGCAGGTGGGGCTTCTCACTATGCTCTTGAGTTAAGTCGCCAGCTGGTCAAGTTAGGTGTGGAGACTACGCTGATCGCGCACGGGCATACGGGCGAGCCTGAAGAGGAAGAAATTGACGGGCTCAAAGTAAGGCGAATTAAAGGTCCGGCGCTGGGTAGTGCCCATCGTGCCGTTTCACCAGTCGTCTTTCGCCACTGCCACAGGTATATCCACGATGGAAAGTTCGATGTAGTCCATGGAGTGGACATATACTGGGCTATGGCCCAAATGGCGGTTCAATATGCACATAGATGCGGCATTCCCTCTGTTCTAACCTGCCACACAGTGGAGGACTCGCCTTTCCTGTTGCGTTTGCAGCGTCCCCTAGGCTTACTACTCAAGAGAGCTGACCGACTGATAGCAGTAAGTCGGGCTGCGGCGCACTTCAGTCATTTATTGGGCTGCCCTGAAGAAAGAATAACCGTTGTTCCAAATGGCGTCGACCTATCCTGCTTCAATGAAAATGTAGATGGTTCCTTGATGCGAAAGGAGTTTGGCATAGGTGATGAGCCTCTTGTGGTGACGGCATCGCGTCTGGTCAAGCGCAGGAGTCCGGCCCTGCTCATATCGGCATTTGCCCGGGTGTTGGAGGTTGTTCCAGATGCAAAGCTGATTATCGCCGGGTCTGGCCGGGAAAAGAACAGGCTATGCCATGAGATAGAGAGCTTGAACATCGCTAGTTCAGTATTCATGGCGGGACAGCTACCGCGAGCGAGAATCGCTCAACTCATGGCAGCTGCCGATGTTTTTGTTTCATCTTCCAGAGTCGAATCCTTCGGACTCGCGCTACTGGAAGCTTCAGCTGTTGGCGTGCCCGTGGTGTGCTCAAGCGCAGGTGGAGCTCCCGAAGTATTCCACGATGGTTTCAATGCGCTTCTGTATCGTCCAGGGAACACCGAGGCCATGGCGCAGGCAATAACTCGCCTGCTCACAGACAAAGAGCTAGCAAAGAACATCAGGGCGACGGCAATAGAAACCGCCAGCAAGTATACCTGGGAGACTGCTGCCAAACGGACATTGCAGGTTTACGAAAAGGTGTTGCAGCAGTCTGGATAAGTTGGGAGAAGCTGGTCCTGCCACCGACGTTAGGCAAGCTGTGCCGACTCCGTGCTCGATCCCGAAGTCGCACACAGGACTATTGACAATTCCTTCCTTGATGATACAATAGGGGCTCAGGGTTAAGGTGGCCTTGGTGGTCAAATGTGTGCGTCAGCGGGTTGCGGCGGTTCGTGCGATGCTAAGCCGAGCATACTCAGAAGTGTGACTCAGGCTTTATCCCGTCGTGGCAAACCCCATCGTCCCTTTCCGAGTGAAATTTGATTGCTGAGCATAGCTGAGGCGAATTTCGTTCCCTTGAACAGGAAGGAAAGAAGGCCGTGTTTAGTGTTTGGATGGGCTTAGGCCTAATGGTCCAGCGTAGGGGGACGATGAAGGTAGAACAGTGGATAAGGTAGAGACGGCTCTGATGAGAGAGAAAGTGGGGAGGTAAGCTCAACGGTGATACTTGCGTGTAGGTTTGGTTGGGGGGATACCGCGTTGTGGGCTGTAGATAGCGGGGTGGGGGGTGATATGCCATGAACTAACATTTTGGAGGCAATGAAACAGGCACATATGGGAGTGCGCAGGCAAACTTGTAATCACTAGAAAGGAGGTATGCTAAGAATGGACTGGAGTGGTGTAATACAGTCTTTCCAGGATTTCTTCGGAACTCTGATAGGCTATTTGCCCAATATCATCGCCGTACTGATCCTATTACTCATAGCGTGGATTCTGGCAAAAGTCCTGAGGACAGGCGTCCGAAGACTTATGAGGGCCAGTGGTATCGATAAGAGACTGGGGAAGGGGGGTGATCCCCAAGACCCGAGTCAGTATCCGGTGGCTCAGGGCACAGGCACTGCCGTTTTCTGGATCGTATGGATATTGTTTATCTTGGCCATACTGCAAGTCCTGGGTGTAGAGGGTCTTTTTGACTCAATTATCATAATATTCCAAAGAATCTTTGCGGCTATTCCACAGATAGTCGGCGCTGCGTTAATCCTCGCCATCTTCTACTTCGTTGGGCGTCTCTTGGCCAAGCTGGCTGCCAAATTGTTGACCAGAATTCGCTTTGACGACCTGCCGGTCAAGTTAGGTCTGGCAAAAGAGCGTATTGAAGGATCTGGGTCTCCTAGCAACATCGTTGGCTACGTCATCATGGTGTTCATTATGCTCTTTGCACTAATGATGGCAGCGGACCTACTTGGTTTCACTCTTGTCAATGAGCTGGTCGCCGTCCTGACCCAATTTCTGGGTCTGGTGGTTCTTGGCGTTGTTATTATCGGCATCGGCATTCTCGTTGCCAATTTCGTGGCGAATATCCTACGGACGGGTGGCAGGTCAGAATCTATGATTTCTGTCGTGAAGATCGCAATTATCGTGTTGAGCGTGGTGCTGGGAATACGCGCAATGGGTTTTGCGGACGATCTCATCTTGCTGGGCTTTGGCTTGGCTGTGGGCGCAGCTGCACTAGCGGCTGCTATTGCCTTTGGACTGGGTGGCCGTCAGGTCGCCGGTGAGTTGCTGGCTCGTTGGACTAAGACGAGCTCGAGTAGTGGAAAGACCGGCAAGACCGAGGAAAAAGCCAGGAAATAACCGGCAAATGAATCCATAGTTAGAAAAAGCCTGCTGACTCTCTGGATCGAGGTGAGGTAGGGTTATTGGGAGCCGGGTGGTGCTGTTGCACTATCCGGCTCCTTCTCTATTCAGCTTTCCTAAAACACGATGGCGTACTTAGGTAATGGGTTCTGGGTGCGGCTTGCGCTTATGGGCGTATCGAACCAAGGTGGTGGCTGCCAGCCTGGCCGAATGGCGGCAACATTGGCCGAGGTGGTGCTGCTGTCTATTCAGTGGCCTCTCGTGGTGTGCTATCATTCTGCTACGCGATTGATGGGCGAGCAATGTCATGTCCTTAGGACGAAGGGGGCTCTACGAATCCTGCGTGTCCGCAAAGTGATATTGTCTTGATTGCCTGGTGGAGGGAAGGAGAGCATATGTGGCTAACGTAGCTGTTGTGACCGATAGTGTTGCTGATTTACCACCCGAGGTAGCTGAGGGGTTGGGGATCGTGGTGGTCCCGCTGGTTGTCCGGTTCGAGAATGAGATCTACCGCGATGGCATTGACCTGAGCCCCGATCAGTTTTACGAAAAGCTGAAGACCAGCAAGGTGCTGCCTGCCACTTCTGTGCCGCCAGTAGGGGCTTTCGTTGACGCTTACGATAGGCTAGCTGAGAAGACAGACGAGATCGTGGTCATCAGTTTGACTTCTAAGCTCAGTGCCACCTACCAGGTAGCGCTGGAAGCCGTGGGATTGATGGAGAGGCGATGTCGCGTGGGAGTCCTGGACTCGCAATGGGCGGTTATGCCGCAAGGCTTTATAGCGATTGCTGCTGCCAGGGCGGCTCGAGATGGAGCCAGCATCGATGAAGTGCTGGATGTAGCACGTGGCAACATGGACCGGGTGGATATGTGTGCCGCCTTTGATACCCTGGAGTACCTACAACGCGGCGGGCGCATCGGCAAAGCGCAGGCTTTTGTCGGGTCGTTACTCAAGGTGAACCCGGTCATAAGTATCAGAGAAGGCGCAGTATATCCTTATGCCAGGGAACGTTCCCGAGCCAAAGCGCTAGACCAGCTCTGTAATCTGCCTACAACCTTTAGTAAGGTTGAAGGGCTAGCTGTTGAGTATGCCACTGACCTGGATGAGGCCAACAATTTGGTTCAGCGGCTTCACTCGGAGTATCCCCAAGTACCTATCTACCTGTCACGTGCCAGCCCTGTTATTGGGACGCACACAGGCCCCGGCCTTATTGTCGTTAGCGTCCTTGGAGACAGATAAGCAGGCGTGAAAGCACAAAGCGCATGGCAGGGTTGAGATGCTATTGAGAAAGGGCATAAGGTATGTTTTGGGGTGAGGATATACTGCTGGGGATTGTTGGGTTAGTAGTGGGGTATCTTCTGGGCTCCATTCCTACGGCCTACATCATGTCTCGCAGGAGGAAAGGAATCGATATCCGCAGCATCGGTTCGGGAAACATGGGTGCCGCCAACGTTATCCGCCAGATTGGCGCTCACGAGGGGGTTCTGGTCGGTCTATTTGATATCGCAAAGGGGGCGCTGGCTATACTCATAGGAGAGGCTCTAAGCGGTTCGCAGCCCTGGGTTTTTGCCGCCGGTTTTCTGGTGCTGGTAGGACACAATTTCCCCGTATTCGCAGGTTTCAAAGGTGGCAGAGGTTCAGCCACGGTGATAGGCATCTTTCTTGTGCTGGCCCC
>CAYSBO010000067.1:0-6129 GCA_964429285.1 uncultured Dehalococcoidales bacterium
CACAAAGGAGTGCATAGAGAAGATTGCCAGTCAATTGGGCCTACCAATAAAAGTGAAGGTTGTCGCAGGCGAGAGCTTTGAAAGTCGTGACTTGGTTACAACAAACGATGCTGGTCAGGGTACGGAAGGGATTACAGCCCAGGTCTCTATCCCTAGCAGCTTGCCTTTCTACGGCACCCCAGCAATGCAGGGTTTTCCAATTCGAGTCGAGGTGAGTGGTGACTGTCGAAGATATCCGCACACCTTTGTCGCAACTATGGCACATGAGCTTTCCCACGTAGTCTTGCACTCGCTATGGCATAAAGAAAAGAACAACGACATCTACACAGACCTTACAGCTATGCTATTAGGTTTTGCTGTTATCATGCGTATGGGACGTTACGCTGTGGAAACCACTCAAATTGGTTTGGGGTGGGAGCAAACGACCACGACAAGATTTGGATATCTGACAGATAACCAGTTTGAATTCGCTCTGAGCCAAGTAAACCGCATCTTGAACACCAGTGAGACAGCCCTCAACAAGATGAGAACAAGGGTCAACCAGACATTGAGTACCTACAAGAAACAGCTGAATTTGTACAGAGGAATGTTTTACGAATTCAACAAGCTAATAGAATACGTTGACAAGAATCCAACAAAGAAGATTGGAAAAGAGGATGTCCCGAGGATTGTCGAACTTCACAATCTCAACTATGGTGAAAGGTTCGTCTCTGTCTTGAGAAGCAATGAGAAAAAGCTAAGAGAAGTCGAACTACAACATTCAGGCTGGTTCAAACATCCGCAACTTCACTACAGTAGGCAAAGGCTGGATTCGCTGGAAGTTTTTCATGATGATTTGCTTGGTCTACTTTCAGGCCTCACACGCGAATGTGATTTGTTGAAGGCTGACGTAACTACCTTGAGGCGGTGCGTCGGCTTTCTTAACAGGTTCAGAATTAAACGGAACGTTCGTCCTATAGGCTGACCGAATAGTAACCAAATAAGGGTTTTCGATGGAGCAAGGAAGGCGAGGTCGGAAAGACTACTACGAAATCCTACAGGTAAGTCCTCACGCAGAGCCTTCTGTAATATCCGCTGCTTACAGACGATTGGCTCAGACTTATCACCCAGATGCAATACAGCAGCGAATTAGCCAACTTAAGGCCAAAATCGACCACCACAAACACCGCTACAGTATATCAGATAGTCCTTCAGTTAATCATAAGGAGTATGATGAGCTAGTGAGGGAGTTGAAGCGACAACAGGACATGCTGTCATCAGCAAGGATGACCGAGATTAATGAGGCTTATGGGGTATTGTCTGACCCCCTGAAGCGAGCTGAGTATGACCATATATTCAGAATGCACCAAGGGCCAAAGGAACCAGGAGCTGAGGAACCGCCGAGGACATCGTATACCTCAGAATCGGGAGAGGTTCACAAGAGCTGGTTTGAAAGGCATTTGCACTGGACGTGGTTCTTTGCGTACTTGACGTGGTTCTTCTTGAACGCTACTTATATCCTCGAGATTGAAATAATAGGGCTTATCATCCTATTGTTTGTCTCGGGCTGGGTTATCAAACAGAAGGAACGAAGCTTGTGGTGGATTCTCCTGACTCCTGTGTTCTCGCCCTTATGGCTCAAGAATATGAAAGTCATGAAGAGCTAGCTGTGTGGACTATGCTAGCTACATAGAATATCGAGTGCAGTCAATAAGGGAGCAAAGTGAGAATAGCAGCAGGTATCTTGATGATAATTAGTGGAATCATATTGATATTCTACTATTCACAGTTAAGCACCATCTGTGGATACAACGCTAGCTTGTGGATTCCGATAGTGGGCAGGCTGCCTTACTGGGTGTCACCTGCAATTTTCGCCTCAGCTTATGTTGCTGCTATCTTCGTTCTTGTTGGGGGGCTTCTGACTCTGTGGAGAAAACACTGGAAGATGTGTCTGGCTGCGAACATCCCCTCTACGGTGTTTCTAACGCTTATGGTGGTTGTCTATGGATTCATTGGGATTCTCCCGATATTGTTCATCTATCTCAGAAGAAGAGAGTGGAAAGAATCTCAAGCTTGATAGCAATAAGCACGACTAGGAGGCGCAAATGTTAGGACGAATAAGAAAAGGCGAAAGTGTAGTAGGAATGAGAGCGGTAACAATAAGAGGAAAGAGTTTCCATAAGGGGCCTGTTCTTGTCAGAGGTAGCTATGCAGGGAAGATGAGAGATTGGCACATGGTGCAGACGGGAAGAGGGAAAATCTACCTCTGTTCTGACGTTAGGAAGGCAGATTGACTCGAGACCGTCTGCACTGAGTGTATGATGACTAAGTATGGGTAGATAATGACCGTCGCACTAACTATTGGGCGCAACTTGACATCTGCTCTTTACCTGCCTGTGTTCATTGCTGCGTCATTGATCCTATTTATCGCCCCCTTCGTTCGCATGCTCTCAGGTGTCGCTTTCGTGGCGACAATCGTCTTTGTCATTCTGAAGCTTGGGGGGATACTAGCCTGGTCTTGGCTGTGGGTGCTTGCGCCAATTTGGACTATGGCTGCCTATCTTCCCTTAATGCTTATCTCACCATTCATAATGCGGCACACCTTTCCAGACTTCGGCAGGGTTTCGCCAGATGACCCTGAGGTAATGTGGACAGAAAGCCACCTCAACTGGACACTTGTTCTGGGTTATGGGGCCGCCTTCCTGTGGGCGTTAGTAATCGGAGAACTTGTTTCCCTTCTTTTCAGTTTATCAGACAACCTAGCAGTCTTTGGCTATGCGATGTCTTCCGTGGTTTTCTTGGGCTTGTGGGCAGCACTGGCAGTTCTACTGGGCATCTGGTATTTGAAGCGTAAGGGTAGGAGTCTATTGCATTTACTTTGGTGGGTGCCATTGGGAGCATTTCCCTTGCTCCTGCCCGCTGGCTTTTTGCCTAACCTTCCCGTTGTCGGTTTGGCTGGTCTAGGCATTATGTTTTGTCTAGGGAACAAACGTGATACTAAACCATCTATTGCTTACGTGAGTGAACAGGAATTGAGCGATGACGCCAACTACATTGTGATAAATTGTGGGACATGTTTCCAACAGTACAGGATCGCGAGAGGGCAGGGTATCATAGTAACTATCTGCCCGCATTGTGGAAGAGAAGCAAGAGTGAGAACATAGACACATAGAGATAATAAGGGGCAACATGCAACCAGATAGAGAACTCTACTATTGGCCGGAGTTCGAAATCGAAATATTCTTTCTGATCTACGATCATAGTGCCCATACTAATTGCTTTGTGCGGGCCGACAAGCCAGAGGCGGCTATGAAGATGTACCTTGAATGGCAAGGGATAAATAACTATGCCAACCTTTTCGAGAAGTTTTATCACGACTGCAATTGCCATCTCACTGAGATTAGACCTAGGATGATTCAACAAATGCTCAGTGATGAGCAACTAAAGCAGCTCAAGACAGACAATGTTATCTGCCGGGATGTATCTCGGTGATTTTGCCAATGCCTTACCTCAGCTTCAAAACTCAAAC
The DNA here is from genome assembly GCA_964429285.1 of uncultured Dehalococcoidales bacterium. Classification (GTDB taxonomy): domain Bacteria; phylum Chloroflexota; class Dehalococcoidia; order GIF9; family AB-539-J10; genus RBG-13-51-36. The sequence goes on from CAYSBO010000067.1 coordinate 3,509, forward strand.
CGCTCAGAGACAGGTATCTGAATACCAATAAGGGGGTATGGCCTTTGGATTGGGCGATGGGCTGGTCTCAGACTCTGGTTCGCTGCATCTCTTAGGCATATTCATGACCTCTTAACCAGTGATACAATAGCACTTTCACTGAACCCGGAAATGGCAACGGATGGAGCAAAGGAACGCCCAATAAGGCATAAGACAAGGAAATGCCCTAACTGTGGTAGGGTAACTGTCGCAGCCGACAAATGGTCATCGTGCCAATGGTGTCATTACGAGCCTCTGTTTCGACGCCCGCCAGAAATAGAAGAAAGGGAGTTCGCCCCGTGGCGTGTATCATGGAAATTGGCAATTCTCTATGTGCTAGTAGCAATCACAGTGTGCGTGGTATATACACTCTACTACAGCGGCTGGAAACTACCAGACTTTGTGCAGTCAATTGCCGGGCACTGGAATGAATGGTTGCTGATTGTATTCATTACGTTTGTGGTTTTGATCCTCCTTCATTTCGTTGTATGGTATTTAGCTACCAAGATTCGACCAGAGTTTTTGGTTGGTGCCCTGTTCACTGTAGGTATATTGTTACTAGTTTTGACAGATAAACAGAGTGTATACTATGAAGATGTATGCAAGTGGATTGGCGCACGGTGGGATATGAACTTCTTTGTGGCATCTATTACCGTTTTTTCCCTCGGTTTTGCTTTTGCTGGACTTATACTTATTCGCAGAAGAGACAAATAATACAGAGCAGGAAACGATCAGTACCGGCAATCTGAGGTCAGAGATTGTGACCTCAATTGAACTTCCCGAAGCATCAAGAAAATGCTTCTAGAATCTAGTAAGCAATCGTTTATCCCAAAACTCAGACGGCTCCGAGACAGGTATCTCAATACCAACGAAGGGTATGCCCTTTGGATTGGGCTATGGCGGTTGCTCTTACCGTTGTTGACGCAACAGGGTTGCGACCTCAGGCGTGCCCGGACTCGATTTCAGTTCATAGGCAAGGTGTATTCACACCTCCTTCGCTAGTGATAGAATAACGATTGAAAGTGCTCAACATGAAGAACGTCAACACCCTTCTGATTGTGACAGCCCTACTTGCAGGGATGATAGGCTGTGCACCTGCCCAGTACAACCTCACTATTTCCAGTTCTGAAGGCGGCGAGGTAACCAGCCCTGGCGAGGGGGATTTTTTCTATGACGAGGGAAGACTCGTTTACCTAGTGGCCGAGGCTGCTGAGGGCTACCACTTTGAGAACTGGACTGGCGATGTGGGCACTGTCGCCGATGTTAGTGATTCCACCACCACCATCACTATGAATGGCGGTTACTCCATCACCGCCAACTTCAGCAAGAACATTTATCCTTATTCAGGAAGTACCAGATTGCATCTAGGTGTAAATTCTTCGGAGTATACATGGTTTTCTTTCGTGCCGGATGACGTAAGACGAAGCTCAACTTACTATATCCTACTTACGGCTGAAGGCGGTAACCCAGATTACGGGTCTACCATTGAAAACGTCGAAGGATCAACGACGCTTTTCCGTGGAACACAGTTATTTTCAAATCTCATTTACATCGGTGTAGCCATCCCGCGTGGTGAAGGGTGGCGAGGTGAATACGCAGTTGCCATGCCTGCAAGTGTCTTTTCCGACGATATTGACAAGAAATTCTATAGACCTGACCTAAAGGTATCCGCCATTATCGAAGATTTTACGAGCGAATTGGAATCTTATGGCATTGAAATCCATGACAAGGTCTTGATATGGGGTTTTTCAAATTCGGCTATGTTTGCTCAAAGGTATTGTTTTCTCCATCCCGAAAAAGTAAAGGCTGTGTCAATAGGTCAGGCAGGCGGAGCTTTGACAATGGGAATGGACACTTATTCAAATAACGAACTTGATTGGCCAGTAGGAATAAATGACTATGGCAATCTGACTTCAGTTGATTTCAATGCAAATGCTTACAACTCCATTCCTAAGTTTATCTTTATCGGTGAAGACGATACGGGGCCTTATCAATCAACAGTGTATTCTCCAGTATATGGCTGGAATACAGAAATCTTCACTGTCGAACAATGTCAAATCCTTTATGACATCGCTGATACAGATCCTACAAGAGTTCAGAATCAATCAGCTATTATGAATGACAACGGCGATAACATAACTTTCAAAATGTATCCAGAAATCGGACATGTATTTTCTTGGCAAATGCTATCTGACGCAGGTGCTTTTTTCACTGACATCATTAACAATATAGAAGCATAAGCCTGATAATGCAATACCAACAGAGGCCGGCAGCAGGCGACTGTCACAGCGTAGGGTCTAAATCCGAGGGCACTGTGGTCGCCGTGGGAAACAACGACTACGGGCAGTGCGATGTCGGCGGCCGGGAATTGAACTAACGTCCCCCCTAGTAGGACAATTTTATCGTCCTCTAGTAAATAGCCATCAATTCCCAAAACCCAAATAGCTGAGAGACAGGTAGCTGAATATCACAAAGTGGGTGTGCCCTTTGGATTGGGCGATGGATTACGCTCAAGCTATCCTCAGACTTCACTTACACACTGAGTTGCATAATGGGATTAGGATGTATGCTGTGAGTGATGAGTAGCCTAGCGTGCCACTAGT
>CAYSBO010000068.1:0-4901 GCA_964429285.1 uncultured Dehalococcoidales bacterium
AAAGATGGTGGTTCCTCTTGATGGATCAGAACTAGCGGAGTGTGTCCTGCCTCATGTAAAAGCAATAGCCGGGGGGTGTGGCATAGGAGAGGTGGTGCTGTTGCGGGTGGTAGAGCCCATTCCTGTGGAGGCACCGCCGGCCTGGGATTATGAGGCCGTGCAGAAAGCCAGCAAGAAAGTTGCGGAAGAGTACCTTGCCAAAGTAAAGGCTGACCTCGTGAAGGAAAAACTGAATGTCAGTATCGAAGTATTCGTGGGCCAACCTGGTGAGGCCATCACCGGATTTGTTGAGAGTAGCGGGGCCGACCTAATTGCCATCGCCACGCATGGGCGCTCTGGTATAACCCGCTGGGTTTTTGGCAGCGTGGCGGATAAGCTAGTGCGTTCCTGCTGTGTACCGGTCCTGCTGGTTAGAGCGCCGCGCGAGTCTGGCACCTAGTGACAATGGGTCAGGAAGTGGTTGTGGCAAGCAGCTTCTGGCTGTCCGGTCAGGGCAATGGAGACACCACATTTGTTTGAAGGAGGTATTGAACATGGAAGAAGTAAGAGAACCAACAGCGCATATGCCCCATATAGGTGAACCAGCACCCTCCTTTGAGGCAGTGAGTACTCATGGAGTGCTCAAGCTGGACGATTTCAAAGGAAGCTGGCTAATTCTGTTCTCTCACCCGGCGGATTTCACCCCGGTCTGCACTACTGAGTTCATCGCATTCAGTGAGATTCATCCGGAACTGCAAAAGCGGGGGGTAGAGCTCCTGGGCCTGAGTGTGGACAGTGTCTCCTCTCATATCGCCTGGGCGCGTAATGTAGAGGAGAAAACCGGGGTGAAGATACCATTCCCCATCATTGCTGACCTGAACAAGGAGGTTTCGCTGGCCTACGGTATGATTCATCCCGGGCAGAGCAAGACCGAGACTGTCCGATGCGTGTTCATAATTGATCCTGACCAGGTTATCAGGACAATATTGTACTATCCGCTGACCACTGGCAGGAATATGGATGAGATACTGAGAATAATAGATGCACTACAAACCACGGACAAGAACAAGGTGGCTACTCCGGCTAACTGGAGGCCAGGTGACATGGTAGTGGTGCCCCCACCGAACACCCAGGAAATGGCTGAAGAGAGACTACAGCAAGGATACGAGTGTATAGACTGGTATCTATGTAAGAAGAAGCTGTAGGTGTATCTTTATGGGAGGGAAATATGGCATGTGTTAGCCCTGACGGTAAACCTACTGAATCAGGCACCAAGATGCTTCGTGCCCTGCAAGCAGGGTTGGGATCCCCGGAAGAAATCGCAAAGGAAACGGGGCTGCCTCTATTCAGAGTAAGGAGCGGCCTGCGCGAGCTCGCTGAGGCTGGACTGGCGGACCAGAAAGATGATAGCTACAAGCTTAGCGGCAAGGGCGCGGAGTTGGTAAAGTAGAATGGATAACAACAAGACTATCGCTCTACTGAATCAGGACCTTGAGAACGAACACGCGGCCATCATTCAATACTTAGTCCATGCGTACGCAATGGGTGAAGGCGAGATGGCCTGCGAGATCGAAGCCATTGCCAGAGAAGAAATGCGCCATTTTGACTGGCTGGCTGAGGCCATAGTGAGCCTTGGCGGTAGTCCCAGCATTGAGAGGGGAGATATGCGCACAGGCGGTGAGTCGGTTCCCGATTGGATGAGAAACGATTTGCTGCAAGAGGGAGACGCCATTGCCTTATATGAGGAACATATCAAGGCCATCGAGGACCCGGGCTTGAAGCGGCTGCTAAAGCGAATTCTTTCCGACGAGAAATCACACCAGGGTGATTTCGAACACTTTGTAAGCAAGGCTCAAAAGGAAGGGGCCAGGGACCTGCGGGGCTCACGGCAAGATGAGGTAACACGGGTTCTGAACTGGGGCATCGAGCACGAGTATACTGTGATTTTGCAGTACCTTCTCCATTCCTATGTGACGCCCAACGAGGATGTCAAGGTGCAAATGGAGGACCAGGCCATTAACGAGATGCAACATCTGGGCTGGCTGTCCGAGAAAATGGTGGACAAGAAGGGGAATCCCCGGATCGAACATACCAAAGTGGACCAGTCGACCAGGACTGCTGATATGCTTCGGGCAGATATTGAAATCGAGAAGAAGGTAGCGGCTGAATATGACCGGGCAGCCAAAGAGTTCGAAGAGCCCGACCTGAAAGAACTCCTAACCCGGATAAGAGACCACGAGGTATATCATGCTGATGTGTTTGGTGACCTGCTGAAGGAAGAGGAAGGGCGGGGCTAGTCGGTTTGCCGAGATGAGAGACCAGTGTGGAGTGGTTTCATTCGTTTCAAGCAGGATGTCTGCTTTGAGTCGAGCGACAGCCATAGACAGGTTGTGGGATGGAGGTAGCGGAACTTGAGGAATCGCCGGGTTCCCAGGCCGAATGTTGGGCGCATTTGGGCACCCGGCTTCTGCCGTTAAGGCTGATCAAGAGGGCCATTGTCAGGTGGCGAGGTTTTCCCGTACTGTCGGTGAAGCCGAACCTCGGTGTGTGTGATAGGCTACCTTAGATACAGGCACAGAGGCCGGGCAAGAATAGAGGGAGTCTAAACTATGGCTGAGTTAACTTTACCATTTGAGTCCAGGTATTATCCCCTGAGGAAATTCTTCAACATGTACCAGGAGTCCCTGGAGGAGCCGGAGGAGTTCTGGGCTGAGCAGGCACGTCAACTGGATTGGTTCAAGACCTGGGACAAGGTTCTGGAATGGGACCCGCCCTTTGCCAGGTGGTTTGTAGGAGGGATACTGAATGCATCGCATATATGTGTGGACCGTCATGCCAGGACCTGGCGAAGGAGCAAGGTGGCTATCTACTGGGAAGGAGAGCCGGGAGATATCAGGGTTTTAAGCTATTCCACATTATACCGTGAAGTCAACAGATATGCCTCGGTCTTAAAGAAGTGTGGTGTAGGAGATGGAGACAAGGTTGCCCTATACCTGCCCATGATACCGGAATTGCCCATTTTCATGCTGGCATGTGCCAGGATTGGTGCCATTCACACGGTGATTTTCTCTGGTTTCAGTGCACAGGCATTGGCCGACAGGATAAATGATGTAGAGGCCAAGCTACTGGTAACAGCCGATGGGGGATTTCGGAGGGGGAAGGTAGTGCCGCTGAAGAATATAGCCGATGAAGCTCTAACCAAGTGTCCCTCGGTGGAGAGGGCTATTGTGGTGAAGAGAGCTGACGTGTCTGTCGATATGAAATCGCCAAGGGATTGCTGGCTGCATGAGGTACTTGCCAAGGCAGCCCAGTTTGTGGAACCGGAGCCGGTAGAGTCAAACCATCCTCTGTACATCCTGTACACCTCTGGTACCACGGGTAAGCCCAAAGGAATCATCCACAGCACCGGTGGCTATCTGGTGCACAATTGCTCTGCTTACAGATGGGTGTTCGACCTTCGGGAGGAATCAGTCTACTGGTGCACCGCCGACATTGGGTGGGTTACCGGACACAGCGAGGTGGTGTATGCTCCGCTGGCACACGGGGCAGCCATGGTACTCTATGAAGGAGCTCCCGACTATCCTACTATCGAGAGATGGTGGGACATCGTCGAGAAATATGGAGTTAGTGTGCTATACACCTCACCTACGGCGATAAGGATGTTCATGGGACATGGGGAAGAAATAGTGAACAAGCACGACCTCAGCAGTCTGGAGCTATTAGGGAGTGTGGGAGAGCCTATCAATCCCGAGGCCTGGCTCTGGTTTTACCGTCATGTGGGCGGTGAAAGATGCCCTGTTGTTGATACCTGGTGGCAGACTGAAACCGGTGGCATTATGATTTCACCCAGCCCCGGCATAGAGTGTGTGCCTCTCAAGCCCGGCTCAGCAACCTTCCCGCTGCCGGGAGTTGAGGTAGATGTGGTTGGTGAGGATGGCAAGACAATGCCTGCAGAGAAGAGGGGTTCCCTGGTAGTAAAGAGGCCATGGCCCGGTATGCTGCTGGGCATACACGGGGCCCCGGAACGTTACAAGAAAGCCTACTGGTCACAATTTCCGGGGGTTTACTATACCGGTGACTATGCAGTAAAGGACAAAGACGGATACTTCTGGGTATTGGGAAGGTCTGATGAGGTACTCAAAGTGGCCGGACACAGAATAGGTACCGCGGAATTGGAGGATGCTGCCGTCTCGTATCCCAAAATAGCTGAAGCAGCGGTTGTGGGTAAAGAGGACCCGGTGAAAGGCGAGAGCATCGTCATTTTTGCCAGGCTGAAAGAAGGTGTTGACCCATCCCCGGACTTGAAAAAGGACTTTGCCGGTCACATGCGGAAAGTGGTGGGCCCTATAGCAGTCCCCGACGAGATTTATTTTGCCCCCCGGCTGCCGAGGACGAGGAGCGGCAAGGTATTGCGGCGGGTTCTGAAGGCCGTGGCCAACGATACCGACGTAGGAGACCTTACAACGCTGGAGGACAAAAGCTCCGTGGAGGAGATAATCAAAGTCTACCAGGAGCTCAAAGGAAAGAAGGAAAAGAAGAAATAGACTATGGCCGGCTAGTGATTTCATGTTTGATAGCAGGTGACGATCAAATAGCGTAGCTATGAACCAGGAGGTGCAGAATGGAGAAGAAACTTACCACGGAGCTTGAGGTCAACAATGTAGCTGTCGAACTCAACCCGTTCGTCGAGGAATTCCTGGCTCGAACTGCGGTGGGCGCAGTATCTTCCTTGAAAGGGGCTGAAGACATACACGACCTGGAACTTCATCTAGAACAGGGGGATGTCAGGATCGTCGTCAACGGGAATAACCTTCCCCTCACCCCTTTCCCCGCGGATATTATCGCCAACACCATAACCGGTCTGGTCTCTTCGTTGAAGGGCATAGGCAAGATAGACACCTTAAGGGTCAAGGTAAGGGCAG
>CAYSBO010000068.1:5001-6126 GCA_964429285.1 uncultured Dehalococcoidales bacterium
GATATAGACAGCCTTTACATGAGTGCCTGTCAGGCGATGACAGGTGGTGGGGGTTGGCCTCTCAGCATAATTATGACGCCAGATAAGAAACCTTTCTTCGCCGCCACCTATATCCCCAGGGAGGGCCGTTTTGGGCTGGTTGGGATGATGGAGCTAATCCCGCACATTAGAGAGCTCTGGAGCACGCGGCGAGGCGAAGCGTTAAGGCTGTCGGATGAAATCGTTGCCGCGCTCCAACAGGCGTCGCATGAGAGTCCAGGTGAACAACCAGGTGAAAGTACGCCGGAACTTGCGTATGAACAGCTTGCCAAACGATTCGATGAACGGCACGCCGGCTTCGGCAATGCCCCCAAATTTCCCGTCCCGCATAATCTTCTCTTCTTGCTCCGTTACTGGAGACGCAGCGGCAACAAGGCGGCGCTGGATATGGTGGAGAAAACGCTGCAGGCAATGCGGAGTGGCGGTATCTACGACCATGTTGGGTTTGGCTTTCACCGCTATTCTACGGATGCGGAATGGCTTGTTCCCCACTTCGAGAAGATGCTTTATGACCAGGCTATGCTGGCCATGGCGTACACCGAGGCCCATCAAGCAACACGAAAAGAAGACTATGGCAAGACGGCGCGCGAGATTTTCAACTATGTGTTGCGGGATATGACAACGTCGGAAGGCGGCTTTTGCTCAGCCGAAGATGCCGATAGCGAGGGAGAGGAGGGGAAGTTTTACCTTTGGACGCAGGCCGAAGTTCGAGAAACGCTCGGACGAGAAGAAGCAGAGCTCATGGAAAAGGTATTCAATATCGAGTCGGGCGGCAATTTTACGGAGCAAGCCACCGGGAGGAAGAGCGGCGCCAACATCTTGCATTTAAGAAAGACGCCAAAGGAGCTTGCCTCCGACTTGGATTTGTCTGAACAAGCCCTCCTCGCGCGTCTGGAAGTGATACGGCAGAAACTATTCGACTACCGCGACGGGCGTGTCCACCCTATGAAGGACGACAAGGTTTTGACTGACTGGAACGGGCTTATGATCGCTGCACTGGCCAAAGGAGCCCAGGCCCTGGAGGAACCGCAGTATTCTGAAGCGGCCTGCCGGGCGGCAGATTTCGTCCTCGGCAATATGCGAAAA
>CAYSBO010000069.1:0-5933 GCA_964429285.1 uncultured Dehalococcoidales bacterium
CAATTCCTCGGCCGGGGCTTCCAGAACTCCCCTCAGGGTTTTGAATCTCTTTATGGCCTCTTTCGCTTGCGGTTTGCAGTCCCTGCGAGCCGTCCCCAGTGTCAGCAGCAGTTCCACAATTTCATAGTCCAGAAACGCTCCCAACCCCGATTGATTGAACCTCTCTCGCAGTCTCTTCCTGTGCCCTTCGCGACTCTTGGCTTCCATCCTTAAAGAATGTCTTTCCTCGCCGGCCTTGGCGAGCACAGGCCCACGCGTACTCACCGAGCCCTTACTATGCCGAGAGGTACATCCTGGAGGCCTTCTCCAGCGCTCTTATTATATATCCTGACTGCGCCTGGGGGAATGGGTCATACGACCGCAACAGCAGTGCTGATATAATACCGATGTAATGAATCTAAGCCGACAAATGGAGCAATATCTCCCCCCGCAACTCCTTAGGCTACTCAAGCACATTACCCAGCAGGCTGCCAAGCAGGGAGAAAGGTTGTGGGTGGTCGGTGGTATGGTACGGGATATGCTCTTGGTACAAGGCTCGCTTCGTGCGGCACTTCGTTTCGACCTTGATCTCGTAGTGGAGGGCGATGCGGCGAAACTGGCCCAACGAGTAGCTGAAACCACTAAGGCAAGGCCGGTTATCCATCACCGCTTCGGCACTGCAAAACTCAGGTACGAGAGGTTTGTCCTCGATGTAGCTACCGCGCGAAGGGAAACCTACGCCCGGGCCGGGGCTCTGCCTGCAGTCACCCCAGGCAACATCGAGGATGATCTTGCCCGTAGAGATTTCTCTATCAATGCTATGGCCATATCCCTGGGCTTAGAAGACTACGGGGACTTCTTCGACCCCCATCAAGGCAGAAGCGACCTGGAACGCCGACTGATTCGTATCTTGCACCCCAAGAGTTTCTCCGACGATGCCACCAGAATCTTGCGCGCTGTGCGCTATGAACAACGGCTGGGTTTTGGGCTTGAAGCACAGACCGCACAGCTCCTCGAGCAGGATATCCCCATGCTTGATACGATAAGCGGCGACCGAATCAGGCATGAGCTACAGCTGACCTTTGAAGAGGAACAGCCAGAGCTTGTTATCAAGAGGCTTGCCGAGCTAGGAGTACTGCCAAGGATGAGTTGCCCGCTTAAGGGCGACGGCTGGATAGCTGCGAAATTCGACCTAGCGCGCCACCTAAACAAGCCCAACCAATTGCCTTCGCTGTACTTCTGCCTTCTTGTCTATTCGCTCAGCGAAAGGGCACTGGAGCAGCTTCTCACTCGCCTCAACACACCGGCAAGATTGTCCCGGGCTATGCGCGATACGCTCCGTCTTAAGGCCAGACTTCCCCTTCTGGACAAGTCCTCTTTGAAACCCAGCGGCATTTATCACCTGGTGCAGGAATATGACTCTCTGGCGATACAGGCAAATGCCATCGCTTCGGATTCACCGACGGTGCGCCGCAACCTCGAGTTCTTTCTCACAAAACTCCGCTACATGAAAACCGCTCTCGACGGGGAAGAGCTAAAAGAGTTGGGCGTCCCAGCCGGACCGGAGATGGGAAAGCTCCTCCAACTATTGCATAAAGCAAAATTGGACGGAGAGGTTAGAACCAAAGCCGACGAAATAAAGCTAGTCCGCTCCGTATCACCAAAGCTAGAAAGGTAACGGGGGCAGAATACTCAGAAATGCCCCACCGAGGTAAACGCCCATCAGATACTTAGGGAATTTTCCTGCCCAGCAAGGCAATATGAACTTCCATAATGATATTCTTGAGGCGCCCGAGATAAGTCCGGCTATATCGAATGGCAAAATAGGCTGGAGGGAGATAAGAAAAACCGCCACGGGGCCGTGTCGCTTCATCCAGGCCGCGAGTTTCTCATACCCAGGTGTAGTCTCAGTGACTATTATCTTTTTCCCCAAGTACCCAGCATAATAGCCAGTTATTTCCCCCAGGGTGCCGGCCACACTAGCCGTGAGAGCTACCAGAACGGGGCCCCACGGTGATACCTCCGCCATCATTTCTGCCGCCGGTATCATTATGCCGACGAACACAGGTACTGGAACAATAATACTGGCGTTACTTATCAGAGCGGTTATGAAGACAACGAGGTAAGTGGTAACGGTCAATCCTTCACCTGATATATCAAAATAGGCCTTCAGATATCCAACCAGGAAATAAAGGCCGACGCTGATACCAAGAATGACAATGGCGTAGATCGCCGCCAGAAGCCATCTATTTCGCTTGACTTGCTCAATTACGCCCATATTTTCACTTCATCCTAAGATTCTCACTTCGCAGGAGGAGAGAGGAACGTCAAGTAGCACTCCAATCTCTCCTTCTTAAGACGTGAGAACAGTTCGTCGGCTTCTTCCTTACTCGCGAAACCGGTGAAGAGACATGGTCCTGAGCCGGCGAGACACACCTGTGGGGCTCCCGCTTCCTGAAAGGTCTTGCGATATTCCCCCAGTTCAGGAAAGAAATCAAGAGCTACCCTTTCGAAGACATTAAACATAGCGTCAGGGTCGGGCCTTTCGCCTTGTCTCAAGGATAATAGGGCTGCCTCAACAAATTCGCCTCGCGTGAAATCAGCAACGCGTAAACGACTGTACATCTGTTTCGTTTTTCCCGAGACCTTCGGCAACGGCGGCACCAGCAACACAAAGCTCGTTGAAGGTAATGATGAGAGCGGGGTTACCTTTTCCCCTTTTCCCTCCACTAAAGCCGTGCCTCTATAGATAAAGAATGGAACATCCGACCCCAGTTGAGAGGCTAAATCGACCAGTTCAGAGAGCGACAGTCGCAGGCCCCAGAGGTCATTCAGGGCCAGGAGGGTAGCGGCGGCGTCGCTGCTGCCACCCCCCAGTCCCACCCCCCACGGTATGCGCTTCCGAAGTTCGATGCGTGCTCCCGAACCACACTTCGTGCTTGCCTTCAAAAGCGCGGCTGCCCGTGTTACCAGATTATCCCGCTGTAAACTTGCTTCATTACATTTGAAATATATCCGCTTGTCTGGGTGAAAACTGAGGACATCACACAAGTCTATCGCCTGAACTATACTGGAGATTCGGTGATAATCATTATCCTTGCCCAGTACCTCAAGGACAAGGTTAACTTTCGCCGGCGCATACACGGTCAGCATTGTTTTCTAAAGGGAGCAAAAACCTTCCATAACTCCCTCCACTCCTCCAAGCTAAGAGTCTCCGCTCGCCGCTTACTTTCTATCCCTGCCTTCTCCAACAATGCAGCAGCCTGGCCCGGCGGCATCCCTAGAGAATGAGCCAGCGCATTTCGAAGCTGCTTGCGAGGAGAACTAAAGCCATGCACAACTATATCAAAGAAACCAGCTATATCGGATACTTCGATAGCTGGCTTTGAGTAAACGTCCAGACGCAAAATAACCGAATCTACCTTAGGAGGGGGATCAAAACTTGCTGCCGGGACATAGGAGATAATAGAAGGCTTGCTATAGAACTGGACCTTAACGCTAAGCAGGCCCATCTTACCAGGAGTGGCAGCGATAGCTTCTCCAACTTCCTTCTGTACCATTACGACCATTCTCGAAGGTCGAGGCTCTCCTTCGAGAAAATGACGCAACGCCGGCGAAGTAATGTAATAAGGAAGATTAGCTACGACTTTGTACCCTTGCTCCAGTTCCGAGGCAGATAGATTGTCTCGTAGAAGCTGGCCGGCAGCAACCTTGAGTATATCAGCATGGACAATTCTGGATTCGGGAAAGGCAGCCAGCCGCTTTTTCAGCAGACGAACCAGTTTGGAATCAAGTTCAACGGCGATGAGTCTGGCTCCTCCTTTGGCCAACCCCTCACTCAAGATGCCCAGCCCCGGACCTACTTCAACTACAATCTCTCCAGGTCTGATTTCGGCAGCAGCTAAGATTCGCTTCAACACAGCTTGGTCTACGAGGAAATGCTGCCCCAAGCTCTTCTTTGGTTTGAAGTCAAATCGGCGAACCACACCGTGCCTTAGAGGTCTAACCAAGTTACGACGTGCCACCTTCCCGCAATGAAGTGTGTCGAAGGAACACTAAAGATAGAGCCTTGAGATAGGTCCCCCACCCACCTGTTCTCGTCTCTGCCTCTGTCTCTTTGTGGCTAGCAGATAGTCTTTCCACTACAGCAGTGGCAGGCGACTATTTCCCTTTGAACTCGGCCTTTCTCTTGGCCAGGAATGCCTGCAGTCCTTCGGTAGCATCCTCAGTCGCTCGTGCCGAGCCAAAACACTCCGCTTCGTAGTACAGTGCACGGTCAAGGTCCATCTCTATGCCTTTGTTTATGGCAAATTTTATCAGCCCCAGCACTACGGAACTCTTGGAAAGGAGTTTCTGTATCAGTTCATCAACGGCTTTGTCCAGATCTTCAGCAGCGACAACCTTGTTCACCAGGCCAAGTCTGTATGCTTCGTGGACATCAATAATATCTCCCAGCATAGCAATTTCCATGGCTTTCGTTCTCCCCACAAGCCTGGTCAGTCTTTGCGTGCCACCAGCGCCGGGAATAATACCCAGGTTTACCTCGGGTTGACCAAACCTCGCCTTGTCCGAGGCGATTCTCAAGTCGCAAGCCATGGCAATTTCGTGCCCACCGCCCAGACAAAAACCGTTTATCTTGGCTATTATCGGTTTCCTGATTCTTTCCATGTGCCGGGTATGCTCATGCAAGAACAACGAGAAGTCCCTCGCTCCTATCGCAGTCAATCCCTGTATTTCAGGTATATCCGCCCCGGCACAGAACGCTTTATCGCCTGCCCCGGTGACGACAATCACAACCACGCTGTCGTCATTTTCTGCATCCGTTAGAACATCGCCAAATTCTGCCATCAAAGCGGAATTCACTGCGTTCAGATTCTCCGGTCTGTTCAACGTGATAGTAGCAACTTTCCCTTTCTTCTCGTATACGATATTGCCATACTGTTTTTCTGCCATCTCTGAATCCTCCTATCCGTGGAGTCTATTTCGCCCCGAATAATTGATAGAAGCCCTTTCCTGCTTTTCTTCCCGTGTATCCAATTTCGACCATCCTTTTCAATAGCGGAGTGGGCTTGAATCGCTCCCATCCTGTTTGCTGATAGATTGCCTCTAAGAGGTCTACCACAACATCTATACCAACCAGGTCCGCCAGTTCGAACGGACCCATAGGCCAGTTAAATGACAACCGCATCAGTTTGTCCACATCCTCTATGTTCGCCACATTCTCCTCCAGCAACTTGGCCGCCTCGTTCACCGTCAGCATATATATTCTATTGGCCACGAACCCAGGGAAGTCCTTGACCAACACCGGTTCCTTTCCTAGCGACTTCGCAAAATCGAGAGTTGTCTGTACGGTCTCGTCCGAAGTCAGTAAGGACCTCACTACCTCCACACTCTTCATCACGGGTACAGGATTCATGAAATGGGCCCCGATAACCTTGTCGACACGCTTTGTTGCCGCAGCAAAAAGGCTTATGGGTAGCGCGGAGGTGTTGGAAGCCAGGATCGTCTCTTTGGGGCAAATTTCTTCAAGCTGCTCAAATATCGGCACCTTCACCTCTACCCGCTCAAACGCTGCCTCTACAACGTAGTCGGCATCTTTGGCTGCATCTCTTATGTCAATCGACGTCCGAAGCCTCGCCAATGCTTCGTTCATCTCCTCCTGCTTGATCTTACCCTTCTCCACAAATTTGGCCAAGCTTGTTTTTATCGTATTCATACCGCGGTCAATGAAGTCTTGGTTTATGTCAACCATGGTCGTCTTATAGCCGGCCTGTACCGATACCTGAGCTATTCCGCTGCCCATAGTTCCTGAACCAACAACGCATACCTTCTTTATTGCCATATTCATAACCTCCTAATTCTCTGTAAGCCGTGCACTTGCTCTCGATTCCTGAACGGGAGGTTGCCTTTGCCGGTCAGCTCCAGCCAGGCAACTCTATGGCACACTGCGAATG
>CAYSBO010000070.1:0-5826 GCA_964429285.1 uncultured Dehalococcoidales bacterium
TGGGATACGCCGGTGGTACAACAGAGAATCCTACTTACCATAACCTGGGTGACCATACTGAGACTATCCAAATTGACTACGACCCGACTCAAATTTCCTATGAACAGCTACTGGAGGTCTATTGGGATAGTCATAATCCAACAACGCGACCCTGGTCACGGCAGTATATGTCCATAATCTTCTACCATAACAGCGAGCAGCGCACACTGGCTACGGAAAGCAAGCAGAGTGAAGAGGCTAGCTTGGGTCGCCAGATTTACACTGAGATTGTTTCCTTTCCCCAGTTCTATTCGGCCGAAGACTATCATCAGAAGTACCATCTGCAACAGGTACAAAAGCTCATGGACGAATTAGCTGCCATCTATCCGAATTTTGCCGACTTCATAGATTCCACTGCTGTGGCACGCATCAATGGATACGTCGGTGGCCACGTCAGTTTCCAGGAACTTCAAGAGCAATTGAACTCTTCCTGGCCTGCCCTAGGTTGAACATCCGGTAAACTTTGAAGAATGTCCCATCGTCGTAACAGAAAAGGGGCGCATGCACAATACAGACCGCGGACACTACAGAGTTTCAAGGGCGTAATCTCTTCATATTCAGTAGTTTTACGGATAGCCCTCGTCCAAGATATGTCATACCATAGTTCAGAATTGGGGTTGGCTTTGCGACCTAGCGAGGCCTGCTCGATAAGTCCCGTATAGCGTGTGCAGCCCTGGAGGATAGTCAGGCCTACAGCGCTAAAACGATGTAATTTGGCCGGATGACTGCAACAATCTGGAGGTAGAGATTATGAAGACAATGCTTGGTTCGAGGAGACACCATTACATGGCACGGGTCAGCATCTTACTCACCGCGGTAGCGCTAATCATCGGGATGGTAGGGTGTGATGCCCCTACCGCGGGTGTGCAAATAAGGGATTGGAATGATCTGGATGCTGTCAGGGACAACCCGGACGGCGAGTTCCTTCTAATGAATGACCTAGACTCCGCTACTGCGGGTTATGAAGAGCTGGCAAGCCCGACAGCTAATGAAGGACAGGGTTGGCAGCCAATTGCGGCTTGGCCCGACCCATTTGTCGGTAGTTTCGACGGTCAAGGGTTTGAGATCAGGGACCTGTTTATCGACCGCCCGGTCGAAGAGCATGTGGGACTCTTCAGTTTCGTTGAGACAGGAGCAGTCATCGTGGGTGTCGCGTTGATTGACGTTGATGTGACTGGCGATACATATGTTGGCGGTCTGGTGGGACATATTCACGACGGCAGTCTCAGTAATTGTCATTCCACCGGTAGCGTGGCTGGCGATACGCATGTTGGCGGTCTGGCCGGAGAGAGTGGTGGCGCCGTGAGCAACACCTATTCCACCGCTAGCGTAAGTGGTAGCTTCGAGGTTGGCGGCCTGATAGGACAGAACCACGGCACCGTCAGCAAGTCCTATTCTACCGGGATGGTGACTGGCGATGAGTATGTCGGCGGTCTAGTAGGATGGAATCACCATGGGACTATAAGCAACTCCTATTCCAGCGGAATGGTGGATGGCGTGTCGCTTGTCGGCGGTCTGGTGGGCAGTAATCGGGCCACCGTGAGCAATTGCTATTCGTTCGGTACGGTGACTGGCCTAGAGGATGTTGGGGGTCTGGTGGGACGGAATTATCAGGGCACTGTAAATAGTTCCTTTTGGGACATCGAGACCAGCGGGCAAGCTACTTCGTCTGGCGGGACAGGCAACAGCACTGCGGAAATGCAGAACATCGCCACCTTCGCAGGGGCGGCGTGGAATATAGTTGCTGTTGGCAGTGTCGGAGACCGCAATGCTGCATATATCTGGAATATAGTTGATGGTGCAACCTATCCCTTCCTTAGCTGGCAGTCTGCCGCCTAGTACTGCCGCAGCCTGGGTGACTGCGGCAAAACCGTAATGTGGCTGGCCGTGAAATTGCGCAATCTGACTCTTAACGTCTACGCCTATTAGCCTTTCTCACTATTAGTCTGACAATCAACTCAAGAACCAGTCCAGCGACAAAGCCTATCCCACAACCGGCAAATACCACTCACCGTGATGCATCTACCCAATGATTATACAATAATGACGGAAGTCTAGCCGAGGTAGTGGTTACAGTGACCGGCTCGCGGACAACATTTCTGGCCAAAGTGCAGTCCAAGATTAGTCACAAAGTGTTGAGATCTTATTGCAATCTGGAACACTGCTTGCTAAATTGAACAAAATCCTTCTGGAGGGAGACAGTTCATGGAGATCAGACTGAACAAACACGGGTCGAACTCATTGGCAACGAAGGTCTTTTTCAGCGACGAAAATGGTTTCGAAGTGGCCTCTGTAATCGTGACAGGTAAGACCGATGCCGCTCTTATTGATGCACAGTGGACGCTATCAAATGCCCATCGCGTAATCGCAGAGATACTGGAGACAGGCAAGCACCTCAAGACTATCTATATCACTCATGCACATCCCGACCACTACTTCGGACTCGGCACCATTGCAGAGGCCTTCCCCGAAGCCCGGGTTGTAGCGCTCCCCACAGAAGCCCATATCATCAACAAACAGTTTTTCGGCAAGATGGAGCACTGGGAGAAAGTGATAGGAGCTATTAACGTGCCCAGAAAGACGGCCAGTATTGAGCCTCTTACCGAGAACTACTTTGAACTGGAAGGGCAGCGTATCGAGATTATCCCGGAAGTGATGGGAGACATGAAATACAACACGGTGGTCTGGATTCCTTCGATACAGACTCTGTACGGCAGCGATGTCCTTTTCAACCAGGCGCATCCCTTCACGTGCGAGCTTACTGCAGAAGAACGCCGGCAGTGGATACAGGACATTGAGCGCCTGGAGAAAATGGACGCCGAGGTAATTATTCCCGGCCATCAAAAACCTGGAATGCCCTTTGATTCCAGTTCCTATGATTTCACGAAAGATTATATTATCGCTACTGAGGAGGAACTGGCCAGAACGAACGATGTTGCCGGTTTCTACTACGCCATGGTCAAACGCTTCCCCGAAGCCAATCTCTTCATCAGTAATGAAATGAACGCAAACGTATTCAAAGGTGGATTGGATTGGAACTGGCGGTAACATCATGCACGCAAGGCGGGAACACAAGACAGAATCGGTCTGGGACTATCCGAGGCCGCCACGCATAGAGCCTTCCTCCAGACAAATACGCGTGGTATTCAGCGGCACCATCATAGCAGAAACGCACAGGGCAGTCCGCGTCCTTGAGACGAGCCATCCGCCCGTCTACTACATTCCGCCTGTAGATGTGAAGCAGCAGTTTCTGTCGCGGTCCGGCCATTATAGTCGTTGCGAGTTCAAAGGCATGGCAACCTATCATACCCTGAAGGTAGAGAGGCAAGTTTCCACGAACGCCGCGTGGTGTTACCACGATCCTGCTGCTGGATACGAATCTATCAAAGATCATATAGCCTTCTACCCTGGACGTGTCGATGCCTGCTACGTTGATGGTGAACGCGTCCAAGCTCAAGAGGGAGATTTCTACGGCGGTTGGATAACGTCGGATATAGAAGGGCCATTCAAGGGAGGGTTAGGAACGGCAGGTTGGTAGGGATACAATGTACCTAGTCCTTGTGCTCAACAGGTAGGTTTCTTGATGAAAATAGGCTATCCGTGTATAAACTGGACTATTGGGTGTAAAGGTGACAAGACATTTCGATTGAAATCCTATTCGGAACCACGCCTGATCGATACCGTAAGTAACAATCTTGGTTGTCTATCAGACATGCTTGCATTCAACGTTAAGCATAACATCTTCTTTTTCAGAATAACGTCCGACTTAGTCCCGTTTGCCTCACATCCCATCTGCCAATTCGATTGGCTCAAGTATTTCAAAGACCAGCTCGCTTCGATTGGTGGCTTTATCAGGTGGAACGATATACGAATCTCGATGCATCCGGGTCAGTACACGCTACTAAATAGTCCAGATCCGGGCATCTTGGCACGGACTATCAAGGAATTACGGTACCACACTGATCTACTTGATGCGCTGGATTTAGATGTGTCTGCCAAGGTGCAGATGCATGTCGGCGGAGTCTATGGGGATAAGACTGAGAGCCTACGGCGGTTTATTCAACGGTATCGTGATCTGGATGAAGTATTCAAGCGACGGCTTGTTATTGAGAACGACGACCGGAATTATACGGTGCACGATTGTATGAGGATATATGCAGAAACCGGCGTGCCCGTTCTGTTTGACGTCTTCCACCATGAATTGAACCACTCAGGATCGTCAAGTGGGAATACTCTGGCTGGAACCACCAAAACATGGCAGGAGCGCGATGGTATCCCAATGATAGACTATAGCCATCATCGTAGTGGGGGTCGCAAGGTCAGCCATACGGAATCAATCGATAGTTCCCACTTCGAACGCTTCCTCGCTACGACCCAACCGTACGATGTTGACATCATGCTCGAGATCAAAGACAAAGAAACGAGCGCACTGAAAGCAGTTGAGATAGCTCGTAAGGATAGGCGATTCTTTCATGCTCAAACCAGAAGTTAAGAAGTTCCACAACCTTTTTAAGCAGGAAGGATTAACATGGAAGGTTATCTCCCTATTCCAAGGCGCTATCTGGCAGCATTACCACGAGCATAGACGTCATTTCCCCTGGCGGGAAACGCAGGACCCGTACCAGATACTAGTATCGGAGACTATGCTACAACAGACCCAGACATCACGTGTTGTAAAGAAGTACAGTGAGTTTGTTGCAACCTTCCCAAGCCTCTTCGTGTTGGCTGAAGCACCTCTGAGGGATGTGCTTCGGGCGTGGCAAGGTTTGGGATACAATCGTCGGGCCCTGGCACTGCAACGTACGGCCCAGAAAGTAGTGATTGAATTCGCAGGTCAACTACCATCTGATCCACAAGTTTTGCAGCGGTTCCCAGGTATTGGGCCGTACACGGCTGCAGCAATTGCCGCCATAGCATTCAATAAGGCTAAAGTAGTCCTTGAAACGAACATACGGACCGTCTTTCTCTATTATTTTTTGAAAAGCCTGAGAGGATTACAGACCACGATATTCTTCCTCTGGTGAAAGCTACTCTTGTGAACCAAAATCCGAGAGAATGGTACTATGCGTTGTTTGATTACGGAGCCATGCTCAAACGTAAGCGAACGGGCATTGCAAGAACTACGCGACACAGGCAGACCGCCTTTCGGGGGTCGAATCGGGAATTGCGAGGTCAAATACTTCAACTATTGTTGACCCGTGAGTCGATGTCCGAGCAAGAACTCCCAGGCCTCCTAAAGGAAAACAACGGGCGTGTGAGAAAAATCATTACACAGATGCAAGACGAGGGCTTCATAGATATCGTCGGTGGGCTGATTCGGATAAGGTAATCGACGATCCCCGCGTATGACTTTGAATCCATTCTCAATGCTGTTAGCACAGATTCATTTCGTTACGCTTGGCAAAAACAAGAATCGCCGGGCTGCTATGCAGATCAGCGCGGTGTCCTTGAGGGTATGGAGACGCACCCTGTTTACTTGGCAATACAATAGTAGCCTATCCCTTTAACACACTTACCGGAGACTTGCTTTCGCTGTTTCAAGGCATCAAGTATGGCCCAAACCTCCAACTGTCTGCCACCCACAGCCTGTGCCAGTTCCTCAAGTTCAAATGCATCATTTGGATGTGATTCCAGAAATTTGAGCACCTTGTCTGATAATGTGTCTATACTATCGTCAAATTCCTTCCTCGTTATTGGCATAGCATTCTCCTTTGCTTGCTCTGCAGACCAGTGTCATCAGTCAATCGAACGCAATCTCCTACTTATCTTACTACAAGATGCACTCAG
>CAYSBO010000071.1:0-5761 GCA_964429285.1 uncultured Dehalococcoidales bacterium
CATGTCGGAGGCAGCTACTATCCGGCCGGTTCCACGCTTTTCCTGCCGGGCAAACTGGAGAAGGTAATCGAGGAAAACGGCGGAGATATGGTGCTTGGAACCGAAGTAGTAACGATTCCGTTCGAGGGCGAACGTCCCTCAGGGGTGGAACTGGACAACGGCACGAGTATATATGCAGACAATCTCATCTATTCGGGCACGGTGTGGAATCTGTACGGGAAATTGATCGATGAGACGCGCTTGAGTGCCCGGAGAATGGAATGGGCTGCAAGCCAGGTCCCCACCCACCCCAGTGTTGTGTTGTACGCGCATGTAGATAAGCGGGTTGTTCCGGAGGATACGGCGCCCGTTGAAATGCTGGTGGGAAATCCGGACCTGCTGGATGAAAGCGAGGTGACCGCTTACATATTGAGCATCGACGACAGGACGCTGTGCGATGGAGATGGTCATGTCGTCGTGGCGATCGGGCCGACATTTGCCGATTGGAGTTACGAAGGCCAGGACGACTATCTTGCCAAGAAAGAGAAGGAGAAAGCGCGGCTGATTGCGGTACTGGAAAAGAGGTTCCCCGGATTTGCCGATGGTGTGCGCTACGCCGAAGTCGCCACGCCGCGCACTATCGAACGGTACACACTCAAGAACGGTGGGGCGGTGGCGGGGCCCAAGCAGATGCTGGGACAGCACATGCTGCACAGGCTGCATACCAGGAGTGAATGGGACAACCTGTTCTGCTGCGGCGAGTCCACCGTAATGGGCACCGGTACGCCCACGGTGACCACGTCCGGCATCAGCGCCGCCAACGCAGTGCTCAAGAAATTGAAGCTTGAGCCCTTCAAGTATCAACCCGATATGAAGAATTATGTCAGAATAGTGGATAAACCATTTACGGGAGAGAGCCTCTATGACGGGTACCCCGAAGAGAAGCGCGAAATAATGCGTAAGGCGTCCAGATGTCAATACTGTGAACACCCGCAGTGTTCGACTGATACCGACTATGATATCCGCGGTATCATGAGACGGGTCGCCGCAGGCAATTTCGCCGGTGCCAGAAAGATTGCCGGGCAATTTCTCTCCGCGGGCGGGTTGAACAGAGCATCACTGGCCCAATGTGAAAACCGATGCGTGCTCAATGAAAGTGGCAGCCATCCCGTAGAAATACAAGCAGTGATTGAATACGTTACCGGTAAGTCAGGCTCTGCGGGATGAGATATCAGCGTACATGGATATCGAGACCGGTTCCATCTAGAATTGTAATGCCAGACTGCTTAACGTAGAAATGCTACTTATTCTAATGGTCTATTTGTAGTAGATTGTTGACCTGTTCGATGTATTGCTGGCGGAAGTCCATATGAATAACAGCGAGGAATCAGAAAACAAAGAGCCAGACAGAAACCTGGCACTCTCTGTCGCTACAGTTAGGGAGCTATGGACAAAAACATATAACCCGGAGGGTAAACCCGACTGGTCGCATATTCTCCCCTATTATCATCCCAACATAGTCTTCAGAGACTCCATTCAGAGAATCGACGGTATTCATGAGTTCGAGAAGATGTGTAACCGTCTTACCAGTAGATGCAGCAAATTGGTGATGGATATTCATAACATAGCCCAGGAGAACGATACTATCGTTATGGAATGGACAATGACAATGGTGTTTCGAAGGTTGCCCAACACCTCGATAGAGGGTTGTTCCAGGTTAAGAATCGGTGAAGACGGCAGAATAGTAGAGCAGCGTGATTATTATGACCTCTGGGGAGATATATTCGACCGGGTACCGGTTATTCGTGCGATATACAGGAAATTCATGAAACTCTTTTTTGGATAATCGCTGGTGTCACTTTCTTGATAAGCTAAAGAGTGAAAATGCAAGTACCTGACAGGCTGCAGTTCATTCCCAATATGTGGGCCGCGCAGAGAGAAACTGATACATCTTTACAGGGCAGGCTGTGTGTCATAAGTGGTGCAACATCCGGGGTCGGTCTGGCCTCATTACAAAGGATTGCGGCAGGTGGTGCCGATATCGTAATGGTAGCAAGAAACCTTCAGAAAGCTGAAGCTGTTAGTGCCGCAATAGCCTCGGATTCAAGAGCTAACATTGATATCGTACCAGCGGATTTCACCAATCTTGCTTCGGTAAGAAGTGCTGCCGGGCTCATATTGGAGAAATACCCGAGAATCCACCTGCTCATCAATAGCGCCGGAGTTTTTTCGACCACGAGAGTAATGACCCCCGGTGGTTTCGAGCTTTCTTTTTGCGTTAATCACCTTGCTCCCTTTCTGCTGACCAGGTTATTGCTTGATCGGATTATCGAATCTGCCCCGGCCAGGATAATACAGGTCAACTCTCAGGGACACCGTTTTGGTGGCTTTAATATCAATGATATCAACTGGGAAAACAGACTATACAATGGCTATCAAGGTTATGGGGCATCGAAAACCGCGCAACTGCTTACTGTTTGGGAACTTGACGACCGACTTAACGGGACTCAGGTTACCGTAAATGCTATGCACCCGGGCGGAGTAAGAACCAACCTCGGCAATAATAACGGGCCGCTCTATAGATGGTTCTCGCGTTACATCATCTGGCATTTTCTGAAAGGCCCGGAGATGTCCGGTACTGCGGTTCACTTTCTTGCCGCAGCCCCGGAACTAAGCAACGTTAGTGGCAGATATTTCAACCGTACGGTTGATGAGAAACCTGCTCCCCATGCCCTGAACCGCGAATTGGGAAAGGCTGTATGGGAACTTAGTGAAAGATTGGTGGGTCTTACTTCGTCTTGATAATCGAACGGGGTGCTATATGGATTACGATACCATTGTAGTTGGAGGCGGCATAGCCGGTCTTACGGCATCCGCTTTTCTGGCAAAATCCGGCCATTCGGTGCTTCTTCTGGAAAAGGATGAAAGAGTAGGCGGATGCATCAATTCGTTTGAAAGGGACGGCTTTGTTTTTGACGGAGGCATCCGGGCCACCGAAAACTCCGGTGTGCTGTTCCCTATGCTTCGGCAGCTAGGTATCGCAATCGAGTTCGTGAAGAACAATATATCCATAGGACTGGAAAAGGATGTTATTCGACTTGAAAGCATGGCCAGCCTGGCTGACTACGAAAGCTTGCTAAGAAAGTACTTTCCTGACAATGCTGCCGATGTAAAGGAGATATTCACCGAAATAGAGACAATTTCCAACTACATGGACGTTATATACGGCATCGATAATCCGCTATTTCTCGATATGAAGAAGGACAGAAAATACCTGGTAACGGTTATTCTTCCGTGGCTAATTAAGTATTTGATGACCGTCAGAAAAATAGAAAAGCTGAAAGAACCCATAAAGAATCACCTGGCACGTATCACCACCAATGAGTCGTTGATCGATATCATCGCCCAGCACTTTTTCAGAGATACACCCACCTTCTTTGCACTTGGTTACCTCAAAATCTATCTTGATTACTACTATCCCGGGGGAGGCACACAGGTACTGCCCGACAAACTGAAAGACTATATCCTTGAGTGTGGTGGAGAGGTACGGAACAAGATTGAGGTAAGAGAGGTCCACCCCGAACAGCACCAACTATCGGACCAAAACGGCAATAGCTACAACTATAAGAAGCTTGTCTGGGCAGCCGACCTGAAGACCCTTCATGATATCGTGGACGTCGATTCCCTTACTGACAGGAAAGTGAAGGCGGATATTATTGCCAGGAAGCAAGCTATCGCCGATAAAACTGGAGGGAATTCCATCTTTGCGCTATACCTCTGCATAGACCTCGATAAGAAGTATTTCGCTGACATCGCCACCGAGCACTTCTTCTACACTCCTTATTCCAGAGGTCTTTTACAGGCCGCTACTATTAGCCTGGCCGGCAAAGAAGAGACAATAAAATGCCTTGAGGACTACTTCAGATACAATACGTATGAGATTGCCTGCCCTGTACTGAGAGATGGCAGCCTGGCGCCCACCGGTAAGACAGGACTTGTCATAAGTACTTTGTTCGATTATGCCGTAACCAGAAAGATATTCGATGACGGCTGGTATGATGAATTCAAATCAGCCAGTGAGGACATAATCATCGATATATTTGATCAGTCAATCTACCCGCGAATCAAGGACAAGATAATCTGCCAGTTCTCTTCGACACCACTGACGCTCTTCAACAGATTGGGCAATTCCGAAGGAGCAATTACCGGTTGGGGATTCGATAACAGGGAAATACCGGTTGAGACCAGTTTATCGAAAATTGCGCGCTCAGTTAAGACCTCGATCCCGGATGTTTTTCAGGCGGGGCAATGGGCTTTCAGTCCTTCGGGGCTCCCTGTTTCTATAATAACCGGTAAGCTGGCAGCAGATGCCGTGCGCAAGAGTCTCTAGGTGGCTTTTCGTCAGCTCTGGTCACACGCAGCCGCGAAGCCAGCCAGGCGCTATCTCTTGCGATTCCACCGCTCGGCGAATCGTCTAAGCCCGTTCCAAGAAGAACGTAGTACGATTTGCCGTTGACATGGATTGTCCCTCACCCCATAATGTGAGCAGCGAAGGACCGGGCTGAATGACTGGTAGTAACTGGTCTACAGGTTACGGTGACAGGTGCTGATATGACATCACGAAAGAAGACCCGTCAGAGGCGGTCCGAACAAATGTCGGACTTCTCGTTTCGGGGCATGGAATTACTGTTCAGAGTGATCGATCGCATTTATCCGTACATTGACAAAAGGGTACAAAAATTTGGCATCCAGCCCGGGATGACCGTTGTAGATTATGGATGCGGACCCGGTAGATACACAACTAGATTCGCACAGCTCGTTGGTGAGAGAGGCAGAGTATTTGCAGTCGACATTCATGAACGCGCGATTGAAGCAGTCAACAAGAGAATCAAAAAGCAGGGCCTGGAGTCGGTCACTCCTGTGCTGGCGAAAGGTTATGATAGCGGGCTATCGGACGGCGCAGCCGATATGGTATGTGCAATCGATGTGTTCTTCGGGATCAATGATCCAACGGCATTTCTGAAGGAACTGCGACGAATAACTAACCCGGAGGGGCTTCTGATAATCGACGATGGTCATCAGCCACGAAGCGAAACAAAGCGTAAGATTGCAGCCTCAGGATGCTGGGGCATTGAGGAAGAGAGCAAAGACCATCTTAAGTGTAAGCCGTTGTCCCTTGAATAAGGGTTCCATAGGGCACGATTGTTCAGTATCTTAGGCATCCAACAATCACTCAGAGCGTATGGCGGCTAACATCACCAATTCTGATGCTGGAGGATGCCTACGCATCTGAGCGTCACACACGGGAGCACAAAAAATGACGCCCCGAGTAACCTCGCTTCCTTCACCTGCCACCGTCCGGCCTGGCCTTCAGCTTACCTTGTACCGGCTATCACCCGCACGTTTCAGCTGCCACCAAACCCAACTCTCATGCCAGGTCCCTGTTCGGCTACTCGGGACACTGATTATAGTAGCATACACCAGGGCAGTTGTCAACTGTCCATAGGTACTAGCACATTGGTACACGCTGCTAAGACTTTGGTGTTTCCCGGGACATCAGACCGTCCAAATGTGCTAAGTCTCAGCCCGGCTTATTCGTCGAAGGCCAGTAACCTGCTATAATTTCTAGGATAGAGAACCCGGTAACCCGGTAATTTGAGATATTGAAAACGCAGTAAGGAGAGAAATGCGCTACAAGTGTCACACCTGCGGGACTGAATTCGATACCATAGAGCAGCTGGCCAGCCATAAGCAGCAGCACCAGGGCGGTGCACCAAGCTCC
>CAYSBO010000072.1:0-5714 GCA_964429285.1 uncultured Dehalococcoidales bacterium
CGGGAAGGTACTCCTCTCCGTTCGCTCGAACGAAACTGAACAGACGCCGCTGATCGTTTTGAATCCCGGTGATTTTTTCGGTGAGATGGCCCTGGTGGACGACTCGCCGCGCTCAGCTACCGCCTCAGCCATACAGGACGATACAGAGTTAATCGTCATGGACAGGACTAGATTCATGTTTATGGTCCGACAACAACCAGAATTTGCCCTCAGTCTCATGCACACGCTGTGTCAGAGACTACGAGACATGGATAAGCGATTACCCCACCAAGGAGCCTCAATGTGAACGCAGAGTCCTCTAGTCCTCGGGGGCAAGCTCAAGCTGGAATGCAAGCCGAGCCCCCTAAAATAACTGAGCTGGTGCCCGGAATCTATCAACTTCGTGGGGAAAAGCCCGGAAGTCATGTCTATCTTGTCAAAGGGAACAGCAAGAATGTGCTTGTCGATACCGGGATTGCCGGCAAATTCCCTGCCTTACGGCGTCGACTTGGTGAAGTGGGCCTCCGCGTCAGGGACATAAACCTAATCATACTAACACATGAACATTACGACCATATTGGTGCTACCGCGTTCTTCCATGGCACTGCTGTAGTAGCAGCACACCGTTCAGCGGCCAATAAGGTGGAGTTGCAGGATGAATTTGTCACCTTCCTCAAGCACGACCAGCCTAGCAAACCCTTCTGGGTAGATATCTGGCTGGAAGACGGTTCCATGATCGATTTGGGAAACTATGAACTTCACGTCATACATACACCCGGGCACACCTCGGGTTGCATCTGCCTCTATGAACCGAAAGCAGGATTGCTCTTCACTGGAGACACGGTGTTCGCGGGGGGGACCCTCTCCGAGATAGCTGTGGGCGGTAACGTCAGCGACTATATGAATTCGGTCCGCCGTTTGAGCAATCTCAAGGTCAAGCAGATCTACCCCGGTCATGGCAGAGTATCCAGTACACCCGACGAAGACTTGCCCAGAGCCGTAACGTATGCCCAGACGATGCTCGACGACTGCAAGACTTTTTTTGAAGCTTTCACCAAAACCAGAAAACTGCAGGACAAGCTCGGGTCGGCGTTTGGTTACTGGAAAGAGTCCCAAAATCAGGAGAAATAGCGGCTTGACTTAAGAGAAGGCCTCATATTCCCAAATAGGCTAAAGCTGTATACTCATACTACAGGAAAAGTTCCTCACCCTCGTGGGCAATATCAATGGAGGCTCCCAAAAATTCGGCTACTCCACTGATTTCTTTCTCTATTTGGGTCTCATACTGTGGGCTCACGTGGACTACAGCCACCTTCGGTAGGTAGCCATTTACCCGACTGAGCTCGACAAGTTCCTCCTTGAGCATCTCAGGACAAAGATGCTCTGCATCCTTGGCCGCACTTGCGAGACTATTAGGCCACGTTACGTCAACTATCATCAATTGTGGAGATATTCTGCCCCATATGGAAGAAAGCCCCGGGCCGGTATCGCCGGTATAGAACAGACTCTTTCCGTCTAGAGAAGTTATCGCAAAACCTACTGCGTCAAGAGGATGTCGTACGGGCACTGCCATGACCTCATAGCCCTCTACGCCCTGCGGGTGAAAAGGTTCCACCGCAACCAATTGAAGCGTTGCCTTTCGTAGAAATGAAGCCTGGCTGGCAAATTCAGGATAGACTACACCGTCAATGAGGTGCGACGAGAGAATCTCAAGCGTCTTTGCAGTCGCGATGACTCTGGTAGTGCGGTCAGAATTGTTGAAGGCGAAGGCGGGGACGCCTTTGATATGGTCGTAATGACCATGGGAAAGCAGTATGGCCTTTATTCTCTTCTGCTCGGAGAGGGTCAGTTCCGAAACCAGGCTCCCGGCGTCTACAGCGAGCACATCGTCAATCAGAAAGGATACAAGCCTGGTATTCTTCGACTCCGCATTATGTGTCCCCAGGAATCTTACTACCATTCAAGCGCCTTGTCGCTGTGGCATCTATCGGAGCTAGAGAAACCTGGCTAGTTCACTTCTAATCTGTATACACCTGTGGCCAGAGACCAGCTTATCACACACTCCGTGACCACCATACAGAGTAGAGCATACCCGCCGGTTCGCTCCTTCCCACATGAAAAGGTTTGCAAACCTTCAACGCATTCACGTGTTTCCAATATGTGAAAACAAGCCCTATGGTAGCCAGCTTCCAATCTTACAGTATGACTCTGTCTGAGTCAACAAGGCTTCGAACTACACAACCGTACTTGGTTCTGTTGTTCTGCGAAAGTAGAATCTTTGTTCGCCTGCCCTTTTCCTGCCTGAAGAGGTCTAGCAGCACCTTCCTCGCCAGTTTGAGCCACCCAAGCTTTGTTGCTATACTTGATTCGAAAAAATGGCATATTGGAACGATTGCCAGAAGCAGCTAGGGGTATCTTTCCATGACGAATCTTCGTTGGAACAGGCCTTTGTGCATCCTTCTTACCTCAACGAAAATCCAGGTTTCATTTGGCCTAGCAACGAGCGCCTAGAATTTCTTGGTGACGCCATACTCAATTTAATTGTGGCAGAAGAGCTATATGATGAGTTCCCCGAACTGGCCGAGGGGGCCTTGACTGAGATTCGCGCTTCTCTAGTCTGCCGTGATACTCTGGCCAAATTGGCCGCTTCTCTTAAACTTGGAGACTGGCTCTTGCTCGGACAAGGAGAGGAGACAAACGGCGGAAGGTGGAAGCCAAGCAACCTGGCAAATGCTATGGAAGCATTGATTGGCGCCTTGTATTTGGATCAGGGACTGACCGAAGCCAGAAGCTTTGTTCTCAACCAGCTCAAGCCAGAGCTCGAAAGAGTAAGAGAGGGACAGATAACCCCGAACTACAAGGCCTTATTGCAGGAACTCATCCAGGGACAGAGTAGGCCGACGCCAGTCTATCGTTTGGTGGAAGCTACCGGTCCTGACCACGACAAACAATTCACCACAGAGATCCTGGTGGAAGGGGAAGCACTGGCTAAGGGAACAGGCAAGAGCAAAAAGGCTGCTGAGAGCGAGGCAGCAAGAGCAGCCTGGGAAAAACTGAGGTGTAGCCATGGGCAGACGCGATTACAGACATAGAGAGCCGAAGAAACCTAAGAAAGGCACTCAAAAGAGCAAGCCAATTTCGGAACTCATGCCGCACACAGAGGCAGAAGTAGTCAAGAAAAAGAGGAAGCCCGCTGAAGAGTACGAGGAATAGATAGGTTGGCGGCTTATGTGGAGCTTTATCATACCGGCAAGCTAAGGCAACGGACAGAAGCTGCCGTATCCTTGCTTGAAAATTGTTCTGTTTGCCCTCATAGTTGTGGCGCGAATCGCCTGGCCGGCGACACAGGCAAATGTCGTACACCTCGGGAGGCAATGGTGTCCAGCTACGGATCTCACTTCGGGGAGGAAGCACCCCTGGTAGGCAAACACGGGTCAGGCACCATATTCTTCACTAACTGTAACCTTGCATGTGTGTTCTGCCAGAATTATCCCATTAGCCAGCTGGGCCAAGGCCAGCAGGTGAGCAAAGAAGAGCTGGCTCATACTATGCTTGCCCTTCAAGCTAGTAAATGCCACAACATAAACTTGGTCTCCCCAACCCACGTGGTTCCCCAGATTCTGGAAGCGCTGGAGCTAGCAATAGAATCAGGCTTACATCTGCCCTTGGTGTATAACAGCGGTGGCTATGATTCAGTGGAGACTCTGATGCTGCTGGACGGTATCGTGGATATCTATATGCCCGACATGAAATATGACGACGAAGAAGTTGCCAGGGAACTGTCCGGCATTGAAAACTATCCCGCGACAAACAAAGCAGCCGTCAAGGAAATGCACAGGCAGGTGGGCGACCTGGTGGTAGATGAATATGGGGTAGCGCAGCGAGGGCTTCTGGCGCGTCACCTGGTCTTGCCCCACGGCTTAGCCGGTACAAAAGGCATAATGGATTTTCTCAGCAACCAAATCTCCTGCAACACGTACATGAATATCATGGCTCAATACCACCCCTCCCATAAGGCTTTTCGAGTGCCCAGTCTGGCCCGGTCAATATCATCCACAGAGTTCCACGAAGCAATATCCTTGGCACGGCAGACAGGGTTGAATCGTCTGGACGAGGCCTCTACTCTGAGGATACTTCACCCGAACGAAATCGGGGTTCGCAATGACGAACGGTGACTCCGAGTGACTAATACGACTGGCGAGGACAGATATGGGTGACACTGACAAGACAAGTGCCCACGCACGTCTCTCCGCCACAGTCTACGGTCGAGTGCAGGGTGTTTTCTTTCGATACTTTGCCCAGGATGTAGCCAGGAAGCTGGGTTTGAAAGGCTATGTCCGTAACCTCGCCAGCGGCGACGCCATAGAAGTTCAAGCTGAAGGAACAAAACCACAGCTAAACGAACTACTGGAGCAACTCAAGATAGGCCCACCGGGAGCCAGGGTCAAGGACGTGGAAGCAACTTGGTCGGACTGGTCGGGCCAGTTCACCGACTTCAGCATAAGACACTAGTGCGTCTCAGTCCTCAAGCTGAATCCTGCCCTCATTAATCAATCTCAGATGTTGGGAATCAACACCGGCTATTTGAGAGGCTTCAACATCAATTTCGTGAGGTTCCCCCACCAGGATCTTCCCGTAGTCCTCAGCTTGTCCCCTGGTCGGGTCATCATCGTCAGCATAGAAGAACTTCTGGCTGGCTTCGATAATGCCCAAATCAAAAGGCAGGGTGAAGTAAAGGTCGGCTAGGACTTTCTCGATGCCCAATTCATACAGAGTGCCCCAACCCCCGGATTTGCCCCTTTGATACTTGCTCACCTGAAGCAGACTCAAAAGGTTTGCCACACTAAAACGCCCCGATCGACCACACACCTTGAAAGGGACAACGCTGATCAAAAAGTCGCTGCGCAACACTACGTTCGGTACCCAGAAACTCTCCACAGCGTAGAATTGGGCCAAAGGGTTCTCCACCTCTATGAAAATCGAATCCCTGATATCTAGCATCAGGACGTGATGGAAGTCATAGCCTAGAGTTTTGTATACAGGATAGATGGATTCACCACTGGGAGTCCCGTCCGCAATGAGGATATCTGCATTGCTAATCTCCCTGATACCTTTGATAACAGTGTTCAATAGCCGGGGACTCGTGGTCACAGGATATGGCATGGCATAGCCGGCACAAGGTTTGATCAGAACTCGCCTTGCCCAGGTGAGTTGCGGCGGCGGACTGAACACAAAATCAGAATCCTTGACAATCATCGACTATCTATGAGCGCCCTATTTCAACCCTAGCCTGGTCGGGATAAAGCTGGTTCCAGTAGCACGATTTCGGTAGTAGCCGCAAGCTTCTCCCGCCCCAACTCTACTTCATTACTCCCTGTCCTACGCACACTCTCCTTCCCTTCGAGAAAGCCTTCAACGTCGGCTATGGGATAGGCACAGTCGGGCGTCTTGAAATGCATGGGTATGACCACCCTCGGTTTCAGTTGATCACATACTTGGCTAGCTGCAGACGCATCAATAGTAAATACGCCACCCACAGGAATGAACAGTACATCTACAGCCCCGATCTCATCGACCTGCTCCGGACTGAGCACATGCCCCAGATCTCCCAGATGACACAGCTTTATGTCATCCAGAACAAAACAGAACACAGTGTTAGCCCCTCTTTGCTTGCCCCCGGAGGAATCATGATGAGTGGCGATACCCCTGAACTGAATACCTTTGGCGGTCTTCAC
>CAYSBO010000073.1:0-1347 GCA_964429285.1 uncultured Dehalococcoidales bacterium
GCCGCCTCATAGGAAAGCAAATGGCCATCTTCCTCGGCGACGAGCCCCTCCGGGGCGAAGACGGCGATATCATTGCCCCGGTGGTCCGGGATGTAATAGAAGAGAGTGGAGTGATTGAAGGGCTCAGTCTCACCGATGCCCAGGAACTATCTCGACTACTCAACG
The DNA here is from genome assembly GCA_964429285.1 of uncultured Dehalococcoidales bacterium. Classification (GTDB taxonomy): domain Bacteria; phylum Chloroflexota; class Dehalococcoidia; order GIF9; family AB-539-J10; genus RBG-13-51-36. Next base: position 166 of record CAYSBO010000073.1, read on the forward strand.
CCGGACGGATTGACGTTCCCCTGGGGAGGTGGGTAGATGGAGAATTCCAGCCCAGTGTTCCGCTCTACGAAAGAACTGTCGACGCTACCCTGGGGCAGGACTCCATCAGGAAGAGCATAACAGCGGCTGCAGTCGGGATAGTGCTTTTGCTGATATTCATGCTTGTCTACTATCGCCTACCCGGCCTAGTGGCTTGCCTCAGTTTAGGGATTTACGGAGTGGTACTTCTATCCATTTTCAAGCTATGGCCTATAACGCCTATAACCCTTACTTTGCCCGGGGTCGCCGGCTTCATTCTATCGCTGGGCATGGCTGTAGATGCCAATGTCCTTATCTTTGAGCGCACCAAAGAGGAAATGCGAGGCGGGCGCAGCCTGGGTGCTGCAGTTGAGACCGGGTTCAGTCGCGCATGGACTGCCATTAGAGATAGCAACATCACCACTTTCATAGCCTGCTTCATCCTGATCTGGCTCGGCAGCACGCTCGGCGCCTTCATGGTCAAAGACTTTGCCCAGACCCTGCTCATCGGTGTGGCCCTGTCTATGTTCACAGCCATTGTGGTCACCAGGACCTTCCTCCGCCTCATCGTAGGCAGCCGGCTGGTCACCAATCCGACAGCCTATGGAGTAACCCGGCTCCCCGGTGAAGCGAGGAACCCGAGATGATAAATTTTGTCGGTAACAAGCGGTGGTTTTTCCTTGCCTCAGGGATACTTGTAGTCATAGCAATAATCTCGCTGATCGTCTCTCAAATACAGATCAGCTCTCCGCTGCGGATGGGAACGGATTTCACCGGTGGCACGTCCATGATTCTCGAGTTTAGCCCGCCGGTGGAACAAAGCATGGTACGGGAGGAAATGGTCGACCTCGGATACGAGGAGGCGCGTATCCAGGATGCTCGCGAGGGCAGTTTCATCGTCTACACCAGAGAAATAACCTCAGACGAAGCAAGGGCATTAGCCGACAGACTTGGCACAGAACTAGGTGCCCAGGTCGAAATAACCGATTACTATTTCGTCTCGCCGACAGTGGCTGCGAGAACGGCACGCAACGCCGTCATCGCCGTGATAATAGCCGCGGTGGCTATGTTGTTCTACATTGTCTGGGCGTTTCGCCGCATGCCCAGTCCATTCCGCTGGGGTACTTGCGCCATCATTGCCCTCATCCACGATGTATTCATAAT
>CAYSBO010000073.1:1447-5392 GCA_964429285.1 uncultured Dehalococcoidales bacterium
CTTTCGCGCCATTGAAGCTTGCCCCAAGGGGTCATCTATCTTAGAACTGCCCAGTAGTACATCAAAGATAGCCTTTGTGGAGGCGGCAACTACTTCCAGGTTGTAGCCGCCTTCCAGGGTGAAAACAAGGTGCCCCTGACACAGTTCGTCAGCCAGCTTGTTCAATACCATTACCATTTGAGCGAAACCCTGGACGCTTACCTGCATCATAGCTAACTGGTCGGCCCAATGAGGGTCCAGTCCAACAGAGACCAGTATCAGTTCAGGCTCGAATCTATGCGCTACCGGAACCAGTACCTCCCTGAAAGCTCTCAAGTATTCCTCGTCGCCCCAGCCCGCGCTCATAGGGAAGTTAACCGTAGTTCCTATTCCTTCACCCATTCCGGTTTCCTCCATGCGTCCTGTCCCGGGATAGAAGGGATATTCGTGGGTGGAAAAGTAAAGGACTTTGGGGTCGGCATAGAAGGCATCCTGAGTCCCGTTTCCGTGATGGACATCAAAGTCGGCGATAAGGACTCGACTGAAATCAAACCTACCGAGGGCAAACTTGGCGGCGACCGCCACATTGTTGAAAATGCAGAAGCCCATTGCTCGATCAGCAATGGCGTGGTGACCCGGCGGTCTGACTAAGGCAAAGGCGGTATCCACTTCACCCCTCACTACCGATTCTACAGCCGTCAGGAGTCCACCGGCGGCATATAAGGCCACTTCATAAGACCTGGGACACATTACCGTATCGGCATCAAGCCAACCACCACCCTTTTGCGCCTTGCTTTCGACATAGGAAATATACTCTGCCCTGTGTATCGTCTCCAGTTCTTCCATGGAGGCAGAGCGAGGAGAAAGCACAGTAAGCTTCTGTTTGGTCCCGGTTTCCTCCAGATGAGATATGGCAGCCACCAGCCTCTGACGATTCTCCACGTGGTCGCCGGTATCGTGTTCTAGATAGATTGGGTCATAGACTAGACCCACCTTCATGTCGGCATCATAGCAAATATACTCGAGGGAAGCCAATTATGGACCCGGAGTCGCTGCTCATTTACCTTCACGGTAAGGCCGTCGCATTCATGCCGGCCAAGGTGTATACTTCTCGGACGTGAAGGGCCTCATAACATGAACAGGGAGGAAACAAGAGAGTTGCTAAGGGAGGCCGAAAAGAGGTTTGACTCGGAAGCGAATCTGATCCAGTTGGAGTCAGGCAAAGTCATCTTCGTTGGCGACACCCATGGCGATTTCGAAGCCACCGAGAAAATTGTCCGCAGGTACCTCAAGGCGGAGAACAAGCTGGTTTTCCTTGGTGACTACGTGGATCGGGGGCCGGCTTCCCTGGAAAACATCAACTTCTTGCTCGGCCAAAAAGTCGAGCATCCCGAGTCGCTCTATTTGCTCATGGGGAATCACGAAGGCCACGCTGTAGTCAGTTTCCACCCCGCCGACTTCTGGGAAGGACTGGATGTAGAGCTTCGCCAGCGGTATAGCGAGGTCCTTTCCAAATTGCCGCTCGCCGTGTCCACGTCAAGTGGGATCATTGCCCTGCACGGAGCGCTTCCCGATGTGTCAGACCTGGAGGACATAAGTAGCATAAAGCCAGGCAGTGCCCAGTGGCATCAAATAACCTGGGGGGATTGGCAGGAGAAAGAAGGAGGATCCCTGGGAACGGACCTGTATACGGGGAGACCTCAATTCGGGCGAGGTTGGTTTGAGCAGATTATGTCCCGCCTGGGCAAGAGCGTCTTGATAAGGTCCCACCAGCCAGGGGCTCCGTCCACAATGTACGATAGACGGTGCCTTACCATATTCACGTCTTCAGCCTACAGACATTATGTGGCTGAACGCACTATAGCCGTGGCTAACTTGGGCAAAGAGGTGAAGACCACGGACGATGTAGACATCGAGGTTGTTTGAAAAAGGAACGTCCTGCCCAGGTGAGGCTCTGGTCCCAAATCACCCAACGCCTGGAAACCGCGCGTCGATAGGAGCACCTAGCGGGCATCAACCTAAGAAGCAGAACCACAGTAAAAGCTGTGGCACTGCTCATCGGCGACTACAGGCACACGTTTGTCAGCTTATCTAAGCTTCTTTGCCTTCGTACTTGAAGGATATCCGCACCTTAGCACGGTAGGATGCAATCCTGCCATTCTCGAGCTGCATGTCTAACTCTTCGACCTCAGCAATACGCAGATCACGTAAGCTCTTCGAGGCCTGTTCAACAGCAGCAGCGGCAGCCTTTTCCCAAGACTCAGTGCTGGTGCCGACCAGTGTTATTATCTTGTAAACACTGTCACCCATGATTCCCTCCTTTCAGATTTGCTATGGATTATACAGTAAATGCTCTCCGCTGGTCAATGAATAATAAAGTCACCAAGTAAGCACATAGTAGCAAAATGACTCTCGGTTTTTTCGATTTTGCAGTTTTACAGGCCCGCCTCTTTTCTCAGGATTTCCGCCTTGTCCGTTTTCTCCCAGGGCAGATCAAGATCCTGCCTGCCAAAATGGCCGTAAGTAGCAGTTTGGCGATAAATGGGTCGGCGCAGGTCCAATGTCCTGATGATAGCCTCGGGCCGAAAGTCGAAATACTTGCTTATGAGGCCTTGTATTAATTCGTCAGAGACCTTTCCCGTGCCGAAGGTCTCCACGGACAACGACAGGGGGTAGGCTTTCCCGATAGCATAGGCAACCTGAAGCTCAACATACTCGGCCAGGCCAGCAGCTACTATATTCTTGGCAACATATCTGGCCATATAAGCGGCCGAGCGGTCTACTTTGGTAGGGTCTTTGCCCGAAAAAGAGCCTCCACCATGCCCGCAGGCACTGCCGTAGCTATCGGCAATAATTTTGCGCCCGGTGAACCCGGTGTCACTCACCGGTCCGCCGATGACAAACTGGCCGGCACTGTTGATATAGTACTTGGTCTCTTTGTCCAGCAAGTTATCAGGAACAACCTTCTTAACCACCTGCTCTACAAGGTCATGCTCAATGGTCTTACGTTCTACGCCAGGGTCATGATGAGCGCCAAGAACGACGCAAATCACCCTCTTGGGTATGCCACGCGCGTATTCTATAGTGACCTGAGACTTCCCATCGGGCCTGAGATAGGGCACCACCCCTTCCTTCCTTACCCGAGCCAAGCCGCGGCATAGCTTATGGGCCAGTGCAACCGGCAAAGGCATGAGTTCAGGAGTCTCTCCACAGGCAAAACCGACCATCATTCCCTGGTCACCCGCACCGGTCTTATCCAGAACTTCATCAGTCGCCTCTCCTATTCTGGTTTCTAAAGACTCGCCAACCCCGGCAGCAATGTCGGTGGACTGTTCTTTAAGGGAGACCATGATTCCACAGGTCCGATAATCAAAGCCATATTCGGGTTTCGTATAGCCCGCATCTCTGATTACCTGCCGGACGATGCGGGGTATTTCCACATAGCAATTACAGGTAATTTCACCGAGAACCATCACCATGCCCATGGCTACAGAGACCTCGCAGGCCACCCTGGCAAAAGGATCCTCTTTCAACATGGCATCGAGAATGGCATCTGAAATCTGGTCACACAGCTTATCCGGATGCCCCTCTGCGACACACTCTGCAGTGGCTAGATAGGAATCCGACTGATTGAAGCTATTAGGCATTTATGTTCCCCCTTTGGCAAAATTATGTTCCTGATTCCCAGCTCGCCAGGTAGTTCCTTTGCTCTTCGGTCAGGGAATCAATGTTGATATTCATGGAGGCAAGCTTTAGTTTACCCACCTCCTCGTCAATTTCCTCAGGCACAGGATAGACCGCAGGATCAAGCTTTTCCTTCATCGTGGCCAGATACTCCAGGCATAGGGCCTGGTTGGCAAAACTCATATCCATAACACTGGCCGGGTGCCCCTCGGCGGCAGCCAGATTGATCAGTCTACCCTCGCCCAACAAGTAGATACGCCGTCCATCGTCCAGAGTGTATTC
>CAYSBO010000074.1:0-5294 GCA_964429285.1 uncultured Dehalococcoidales bacterium
ACAATCGATCGAAAGTTCAAAGAGCAAGCCAAGAACCAACGTCATCGCGAGTAAAGAACGAATGATTGAGGCTGCGGAAGCTACAAAGCGATTGGAAACGCTCAAGGAACAAGAACACGAGATACGGGCCAAATTGCACTCAGGCAATCACTAATCTTGCGCATATCAGTATACGAACTTGTCTCTTCACTCAACATTTCTCGGGTTCGTTGAACAATCACTTAGAATGTTGCCTGATTTATTGAGAATAGGGATGAATGATGAATGCAAAGACTCACATTTTCTTTCTCGCCCTCGTAACGGCGAACGAGGTTGCTATGGCTATGATTGCGACGGCACCGATTACTAAGTAGAGTATCGGAATCCGGGTTCCTGGCGCTGGTTCGGATGACATAGATACAGTGACAATTGCCGGATCAGTAGCTCTGGAATCATATAAGACAAATCCGATAATATTGTAAGAGTCCTCTTCCACCCCTGAGGTATCCCAATTATCATTGAAGCTAATAGAATCAGCCGGAGCCAGATCGGTTACATCATGCGTGAACTCTTGCACCGTCTCACCAATCTCATCCCGAACCCTGATAATGGCGGTTCCGGTAATGTTGGCTGTGCCTGTGTTATTGAATGCCATATCTATTTCTATTTCATCACCGACGTCGAAACATTCCGGTGTGGCCGTGAAAGTCTGGATCTCTCCTTTGTGGATACCTACCTCAACGCCTGTCATCTTCCTGTCGAGCACGTTCCCAGAACTGTCTCTAATCTCTACTTCGATGTTATAGTAGCCGGGGTCAACGCCAGTGCTATCCCACTGGTAGGAGAACGAGGCAAGTCCAGCTAAGCCCTTAAGAGAGTGCATGGGTAGACCATCAGCCATCTCGTCCGAGGACTCATCCATCACCACTGTGGTAATGATAACATCTTGCGCGTCCCCTGAATTCCTCAGCCACAGGTCAATAGAGACTTGCTCGCCCTGGGCGTAGGCGCTAGCGTCGGTTGCCAACTCATGCACTTCCATTGTAGAGGTGATGGCCTCAATATCAAAGCTGTAGTTTTTGTAGAAGCGCACATCAGTCGTCAGAATATTGTAGTAGAAGGGGTATATCCTGATAGCGATGGTGGAGCTGCCATCATAATTTTTTTCAATTCCCCAATCAAAGTCCTTCTCAGGCCACCAATCTGAACTCTGTGATGTTTGCTCTACCGCCAGGTCTTCCTCTCCGGCTATCTCTGGGGTGAAGTCCGGTATATTTAAGCCAGTGGTAGTGGTTAAGCCGGACCTTCCGATGAGAATGACATCTTGAACACTATAGCCTTTTGGATATTCAAGGTGGACATCATAGACCGGCACCATCGGCTCGCCAGGTGCAAACGTTGTGGGTTGACCCGGTATATCAACAAAATCCTCCCCTTCCAATGTGGTTATTTCGTAATCCGGTATTGTGACTTCAAGCGCCGTCTGAGGCTCATGGGATTCTGCACCGTACATTGCTCCGTTATTGTGTGGCAATATTGTCATGCTGGACTTGCAGTCGAGGGTTGAAACTTTCAGCGGTGTCTGAAGTTTCGACGATGCACAATTTGTCTCTGTGGGTGGTGCTACTCCCAGACCATATTTAGGATCTCCATATAACTGATATTCGGCTGTCCAGATATCCTCGGCATATCCATATGACGGATGGTTATATTTGTAAGCACCGATATCACGTTTGAGATCCTTTAATACTGAACCAATTGACTCGCCGGGGTCCCAGCGGTCATAGAAGGCCGGCGCTATCCGCCTGTTGGTAGAAATCAGGCTAATCTCAGTAGAGCCGAGATAGGCAGCCGCACCTTTTTCCAAAAAAGCCTCGGCAAGAGAATAAGTGCCATCGTATTTCCCACTCAGGCAGCAAGAAGCATAGACAAAGGGATTAGCAACTCCGAAAGGATCGATCCTGTTTTCGAAATTCGTCGTAGAAAATCCATCAAAAGATGTAGCACTACCGTGCCCTGTTAAATGGATAATATCACTTTCTGGAACGTCCAGGAAGAATGCCTCCCTCATGTCCTCTATCAAACCGAATTGGGTGGAATCCAGAATTTCGGAACTGGTCCCTTTATCGGCCATTTCGCCCTCGACTCTTGTAGCCTCCAGGATAAAATTACCACTATCTGCGTTGCCATCCCAGGCTTTTGGCTGTCCACTCGATATGTAGGCATCAGACCTGTCGAAGGAATAGCCAGCGTCTCCCTTGTGGACCCTGATGCTGGTTTCAATAGGAATCATGAGTTGCGAGGCACTGTTTCCTATAATTCGGCCTACCATCAACTCAGGGTTAAAACTGTTACCTGCTGTGTTGGCATAATACATATCGGTGCAGTGGATCAGTGGCTTCGGTTCATCCCTGAGATACGATCTACCGTTCATCTTCTTGGTTCCCGACGGAACAATCTCAGTTTCGCCTACGATTAATAGGTACCCATTGGACAGATATCCATTGGGCGTTCCATCACTCCCCTGCATATGGCTACCCCACCACTTGATTTGGTCCTGGACATCGCCATCGTAACTGGGGTCGAAATTGACTTCAGTATTCCAGGGGACATTGAGGTAACCGAGGGTACCATTCTTCCACTTGGCCAGTTCAGCCATCGTGGAAAGCAATTCATCCATCTGCTCGAAGGAGTTAGAATTATGCCGCCATATCTCCGCAGGGTTGGTAATGATCAGGTAGTCTGATCCTTGAAGCGCCGAAATAATATCAAGAGGCGGCACACGCGGGTTGACATACATGTCGTATCCATTTTCTACAATACCGGTGTGATCGGTATAGCAGATTTGGACTTCGTCTGCGCCGATGTGCCAGCCGCCATCCACGTAAGCTACCTGGCGAATCGGCACAGCAAGGTATGCTACTGTTTTGCTCGCACCGGGGTCCAGCGTGATTGTCTCGCTGTTATCACTGAAAAAGTCAATATCTACCAGGCACTGCTGAGTACTAAATGGTTCATAATGTGTAGTTATTTCAAAGTCATCTCCACCTCTTCTTATCGCCTGGAAACTGGTCAAGTTGTCCTTAACCCAATCAAGCTCAATCGGTTCGCTTCCCTCATTGACTACCGTTATCGAAACCTGGAAGAAGTTATCGTATTGAACGACATCCCTATCCACCGATATGCCTTCGCGGGCTATTTCTATGTGGCGTGTCTCAGTAAGCTTCCTACCATCACTCAAATAGGCCATCACTACCGTGTAATAGGTACCCGGTCCCAATCCCCCCACATCCCATGAATAGGTATAAGTGAGGTCGTCATCGGAACATGGAGTCCAGGTATACACCGGCTCGGCTTCCCCGTCCCGGTCTATATCGATATATAACTCAACCTTCTCCACCGCGCGTTCCACCTCGTGACATGTGGGAGGCTCATACACCTGCGTCCATTTCGGCGCCTCATATACGCCCCCTTCATCAGAAACCTGGTCGTTTGTCGCGGAATCACTAATCAAAGACGTAATTAGTGAGTCAGTAACGAGGCAATTGTATTCATATTCACAGGCGTACACCTTGATGTCCAAACAAGTTCCTTGCGGTACCACGCCATCGTCGAAGTAAAGGATATGATCCGGGTGAGGAAATGTTATCTCCAGTTCACCGTTAGCAGGTTCAAGGGAAGGCGTTACACTTTCTCCAAGGACGGTTGTTAATCCGGACTTGTCGAATGCCTTCGCTGTCAGCTCATGGGATGTGAGGAAATCTTCACGACTCATCCCTATACCGGCTGGATCGAGATAGCCCGTATACTCAGGTGTCTTCCCGGCGGAGCCAGTATAATCAACGCCGATCAGTTCACCGTCCACATAGAACTCGACCTTCTCGACACCGGTATTGTCGGACACGGGGGCGGTAATCTTCAACAGCTGAAACGGCCCCTCCACTTTACTGAGTGTCAGGGAGGATATGATTGGGGCCTCGGTGTCTGACGGCGGGTCAGTTTCGAAAAAGCACTCGTCACTAACGCCAATGTTTTTACTGGCATCGGCTGATTGAACAATGTAGTGATATACCGTCGAAGGCGTTAAATCATTCAACGTGACTTCGTGTTGTCTTGAAAACGTTGCCTCTCCTTCTCTACCCTCGTATTCTCCTGCACGGCTACCGAACTTAACGGCACTATTACTATCCTCATCAGTGACCCAGAAAACAGTTGCTGAGTCGGTGGTTACGGATATGGAGGGACCTTGGATGATTTTTGGAGGTGTCGTATCGACTTCCCAGGTCTCTACCAGGCAATTATTGGTCTCATCACTCTCGACTACATCTTGGTAGTAATCGGCACACACCTCTATTACACCAACCGGCGGGGTGCTCTCACTTTGATAGTCAAAACAGAGCTCCAGATACTCGCCCGGCCCCAGGTCCTCACCGATAAAATCTTCCGCTCGTTTCTCATCGTCAATTATTAGAAGGGTGTAATGGTTCTCCGAGACCGCTACCTTTGCTCTGTTCATTACCTCGTAACAGATTCTCCCATCCTCGTTCCAGATATTCGTAATTACCAGGTCCGGTTTCTCCTCCGATACGTATGTACAATTATCTATTCGACAATTCTTCTCCTCGTCGCTCTCCTGTACTTCATCATTGATGTCGGCGCATACCTTTACCCTTATGTTCGTATCCTCGGCCCAGGTATAACATTCGAACCAGCTCTGGTAGCTGTCGCCCGGTATCAGGCGCGTACCTACATCATCGTCACACACCTCCCTCCACGTATCGCCAAACTCAATCATCAGCCCCGTATTGTGGTTTGCTGGTGCTGTCGCCTTGCCTATATTCCGCATCTCATAGCCTATCCTGTTATTCGCACTATCGCACTTGATTTCAGTAATTACCAGGTCCGGTTGCTCATCTGCTGCTGAGACTCTTGAATTAAAATCATTTCCGGGGAAGCTAAACGAAAGGACTGACGCCATCATTAAGATAGCTAAAGCAGCCGATAATATCCTCTCGTTTCTCATTTCTTTGCCCCGTTCCGAGTTAAGAGGAACCCGTTCGCTTATCTCGGTTGAAATCTGAGATTTGCCTTGAGTTTCCAGTCAATGTCGGTTTACGTTCTCACGCATGGAATCGTTCTACCTTATCACATCACGCTTAGCTTCATCAAACATTTGCCCAACGAAACTACGTCACACTATGCTGAACGCTGTCGCCCAGGGAAGAGCATAACCGAGCCTGACATTGCACACTAACTTGGATTGTTCCCTGGCCTTGCATAGTTAGTATCCCTGGTGAAATTCGGCCAGAACTACC
>CAYSBO010000075.1:0-5254 GCA_964429285.1 uncultured Dehalococcoidales bacterium
ACAGCGGCGCCGCCCAGCAAGCCGGCGACATCCATATGAGTGAAGACTCGGCCAAATATCTCCCTGCCAAAGGCCGACATTCGTGGCGTCAACCCACCCTGTTCCCCGATCGATCCCGGCGTCGTCTCAGCAGGGTCCCTATCGAACATGGGTATTATCAATTTCTTCCACTCACGTGACTCTCTATAGACTACGCCAGCTATTATTATGCCCACGATGATGAAGAAGACACCCAGGATCAACACCATCGTAGCCAGATTAATGTCAACTATCGTAACTGGTAAGGGCTCAGTTGTGCCCATTTTTTACCTCCTTTTCCCGTCAAGTCTGCTTGGTAATGCGCTCTATATATTGAGACAGCCCTGGACAAGATAAGAACCTGCAGAGATGTCTCTATCACCCGGGGTGACAATCACAGCATCTCGCATCCAGCGTGTCTTCGTTTGTTTTAGCGTAGCATGGCACCTGCCTAATGTCAATATGTATTCTTCCGTGCGTCCTCTAGCTGTGCTAAAATCCGGAAGGGCTTCATATGATAGCTGCTAACGAACTCAAGTACTGGGTGGCTTTTTCCGGCATAGCCGGTGTTGGCCGGGTACGCATTTCCCGGCTAAGAGAGTTCTTTGGCAGCTTGCAGGACGCATGGAAAGCTCCCGAAGGCAAGCTGAAGCAAGCAGGACTGGATTCACGAAGTGTAGATGCCCTGCTGACCGTACGATCAAGGATGTCGCTGGATGGCGAAATGGAGAAACTGGAACGACACGGGGTACAGGTGGTTGTCTGCGAGGATCCAGTTTATCCTTCCAGGCTAAAAGAGATCTATGATTACCCGCCGGTGCTTTATGTAAAGGGCAATCTTCCGGCCCAGGATGAGCCCTGCCTGGCCGTGGTCGGTACCCGTCGTCCCACCATCTACGGAAGGCAGGTGACCGAGGAGATTGTAACTGATCTCGTCCGCAGCAAAATCACTATTGTCAGCGGACTGGCCCGCGGAATCGACTCTGTGGCTCATCGGGCTGCTCTGGATGCCGGAGGCAAAACCATAGCTGTCTTTGCCTCCGGTCTGGATATCACCTATCCTAGAGAAAATACCAGACTGGCTCAAAGCATTATGGGGCACGGTGCGTTAGTAAGTGAGCATCCCCTGGGGGTCAAGCCCCGGCCGGAGAGTTTCCCCCTCCGCAATCGAATTATGAGCGGCTTGAGTCTGGGAATACTGGTGGTGGAGGCTGGAGAAAGGAGTGGTGCTTTAATCACGGCCCATCAGGCAGTAGAACAGAATCGGGAGGTGTTTGCTATCCCGGGCAGCATCCTCTCCCCGGCCAGCCAGGGAACCAACCGCCTTATCCAGGAAGGGGCCAAGCTAGTTCGCAACTACACCGACATTCTCCAGGAATTGAATCTGACCATCATAGTGCAGCAGGCAGAGATGAGGGAGTTCTCGCCGGCTAACGACGCAGAAGCTGCTATACTGAAACAATTGGGACCGGAACCCAATCATATAGATGAAATTTGCCGCCGTAGTGGTCTGACTATGCCGGAAGTGAGTAGCACTCTGGCCATGCTGGAGCTGAGAGGGATAGCCAGGCAGGTGGGAAATATGAACTACGTGCTTGCTCGTAGAAACTGAAGCAGGATGAATAATGGCAGGTAAACTGGTTATCGTCGAATCTCCAGCCAAAGCGAGGACCCTTACCAGGATTCTTGGTCGCGGCTATACCATCAAAGCATCTCTGGGGCATGTGCGTGATTTGCCCAGGGCAAGCCTGGGAGTGGATATAGACGAGGGTTTTGTTCCCAGGTACGTCGTTCCGGCGCAGAAGAAGAAGGTGGTGGAGGAAATCAAGAAGGCGGCTGGCAAGGCTGGTTCTGTTTATCTGGCTACCGACCCCGACCGGGAAGGAGAGGCAATCTCCTGGCATTTGGTGCAAGCAGCCAAACTGGACAGGGACAAGATACCCATCCACCGCGTAGTTTTTCAGGAGATAAGCAGGGATGCAGTTCAAGCTGCGTTCCAAAGCCCCCGCTCTATAGATATGAACCTGGTGAATGCCCAGCAAGCGCGGCGCATCCTGGACAGACTTGTGGGCTACAAGCTGAGTCCGCTGCTGTGGAGAAAAGTGCAAAGGGGGCTTTCCGCAGGCAGGGTTCAATCAGTGGCTGTAAGAATGATTGTCGACCGCGAGCAAGAGATCCAGGACTTTGTTCCGCAGGAGTACTGGACTATTGAAGTCGAGCTGGCTCCGGCTGAGGAAAAAGAGGCGACTTTTAGGGCCAGACTGTTCGCCCTCGCCGATGGCACCAGGCTGAGTATCGGCAGCAAGGATGAAGTAGACGGGATTATCGCTGACCTGGACGGAGCCCAATACATCGTCAAATCAATACAGACCAAGCAGGTGACTCGGCAACCAGCGCCCCCCTTTATCACCAGTACGCTGCAGCAAGAGGCCTGGCGAAAGTTGCACTTCCCCGCTGGACGCACCATGGCTATCGCCCAGCAACTCTACGAAGGCCTGCCCCTGGGCAAGGAAGGCTCGGTGGGGCTTATTACATATATGCGCACCGATTCTACCCGTGTAGCTGCATCCGCTATCACCGAGGCAAGGCAGTTTATCCACGAGAAATATGGAGATAGATTCCTCCCCGCAAAGCCACGCAGCTTTGCCAAAAAGGCAAAGTGGGCCCAGGAGGCTCACGAGGCCATCCGGCCTACCAGGATTTACCGCCAGCCGGACCAGCTCAGCCCGTTTCTCAATTCTGCTCAATTGAAGCTCTATGAGCTTATCTGGAAACGCATGGTCGCCAGTCAAATGTCAGCAGCGTCGTATGACACAACTACCGTGGAGATAGAAGCCGGCAGAGCGGGAAAACAACCACAAGGGAAGCCAGGATATCTACTGAAAGCGGGTAGCTCTGTGCTCAAATTCCCTGGTTTCATAGCTGTATACAGCGAAGGCAGGGATGACAATGAACAAGGAGAAAGCTTCGTTTCTTTGCCTGAGTTGAAGATTGGGGACAGATTAGTTTACCTGGCAACATTTCCCGAACAGTGTTTCACCCAGCCACCGCCCCGTTACACCGAGGCTACCCTGATAAAAGCACTGGAGCAGAAGGGAATCGGACGTCCTAGCACCTATGCCCCAATCCTGTCCACCATCCAGGAGAGAGACTACGTCAACAAAACCGACGGCAAATTTCGCCCTACCGAACTGGGGACAATCGTCAACAGAATCTTGACCCAGCACTTCCCTGGAATCGTCGATCTCGGCTTCACAGCTCAGATGGAAGAGCAACTAGACAGGATAGCTCAGGGTAGACGCGAATGGATAGCTGCGCTGCAAAAATTTTACCCTTCCTTTCAGGATATGGTGGATGAAGCCTGGATGAATGTAGAAAAGGTTGACATGACTCAGGCGTCTGAGGAGACATGCCCCAACTGTGGTCGCCCCATGGTCATCAAGGTTGGCCGTTTCGGCAAGTTCCTCGCCTGTAGCGGGTACCCCCAGTGCAAAACAACCATGCCCTACCTGGTCAAAACCGGCGTTCCTTGTCCCGAGTGCGGCGGCGAGCTTGTGGAAAGAGTCAGTAAGAAGAAAAAAATATTCTATGGCTGTAGCAACTTTCCCCGGTGCCAATTCGCCGTAAATCGCAGGCCACTAGCTCAACCCTGCCCCGGTTGTGGCAAGCTCCTGGTACAACATAAAGACGATTGGGCTAGATGTGTGGCCTGTCAGCGTAAGGTAAGGTTGTCGGAGCTCGAGGAACAGAAAGAGGGAGCAGTCTCAGGGAGACTATAGTTATCCGTGGACCTATTCTCAGGAATGGCGCTTCTTGAAGTCCTCTAGATCGAGCGTATTGATAAAATCCTGGTATGCCGATAGCCCTTGCAGCTCTTGTTCGTCGACTCTGTCCTCCGAAACACGTTTGCCAACTTCCTCTTCAAGTACGATGCCCGCCTTGTCCAATACTGCTTCCTCAGCGTATATTGGCGCCCCAACCCTTACTGCCAGAGCTAATGCATCGCTCGGTCGGGAATCAACGTCCAGTTTCATACCGTCCACGCTGAGGGCCAGGTTGGCATAGAAAGTGTCATCCTTAAGTCCATTCACAACAATATAGTCAACTGAAGCCCCCAGGGTAGTGATGACAGATTGCAGCAGGTCGTGGGTCAGAGGGCGAGATAGTTCGACATTCTGTAGCTTCACAGCAATGGCGTCCGCTTCGGCGGGGCCGATCCAGATGGGCAGGTAACGATTGCTCTCCTTCTCTTTCAAAATTACCACCCTCTGATAGTTCATCAAACTAACTCGGATGCTGTCAATCGTCATCTCTATCATGCTATCCCTCCTTGATAGTGTCCATTCTACCCTTATAATGCTAATCCATCAATAAGCCCCAGTCAACAACGCGGCCCGGGGAATTTTCAATTTCCCGCGCACTTTCCTAATTAGTTGGCGATGGTTGCATCATTACTACAGAGAAGTCCGGGCAGAACCTATTCCGATAAAGCTGGAGCTAGCATGTCCAACACTTGGCATGCTACGCTCCGACCTCAGGGCCGACCCTCAGGCTACCACATGACAGTGAACCAACAAGCTAGAAGAAGCGGGTAGTTCTTAGAAGAGTCACCTGTCACTGGCATACTGTAACGCCACCACCTTGAACAACTGAATAGTAGAAGGAAGGACAACTTCAGACATTGAACGATAGACTTGGAAGTCTATCGACCGACCTAGGAATCACCGCATTTATCGCTTATGACTCCCTAGAAAGGAGGTGATTCAGCCACACGTTCCCGTACGGCTGCCTTGTTACGACTTCGTCACAGTCACCAGCTCCACCCTCGGCGACTGCCTCCCCGAAGGGTTGGCCCATCGACTTCAGGTGTTTCCGGCTTCCATGGCGTGACGGGCGGTGTGTACAAGGCCCGAGAACGTATTCACCGCAGTGTAGCTGACCTGCGGTTACTAGCAACTCCGACTTCATGCAGGCGATTGCAGCCTGCAATCCGAACTGAGGATGATTTTCTGGGATTAGCTCCGGATCACTCCTTGGCAACCCTCTGTATCACCCATTGTAGCGTGTGTGTAGCCCAGGACATAAAGGCCATGCTGACTTGACGTCATCCTTTCCTTCCTCCTTGCTGTACAAGGCAGTCTCCTATGAGAATTTAACATAGGACAAGGGTTGCGCTCGTTGCGGGACTTAACCCAACACCTCACGGCACGAGCTGACGACAGCCATGCAGCACCTG
>CAYSBO010000076.1:0-5110 GCA_964429285.1 uncultured Dehalococcoidales bacterium
CTTTGGACGCACTCAAGCAGGCCAATCGAGAACAGATACAGAAGATACGTGAGGTCGGTCCAGAGATAGCCGCAAGTGTGGAGGAATTCTTTGTGGAGGAGCAGAACCAGAAGGTATTGAGACGATTAGTCGATGCTGGGATGGAGATTGAACCGATGCCCGAACGCAAGGGCAAACTCCCTCTGGAAGGTAAGACCTTCGTGTTTACGGGCTCATTGGAGAAGTATACGCGCTCGGAAGCAGAGCAGATGGTGGAGTCTCTTGGCGGGAGAGCTGCTTCCAGCGTTAGTAGTAGTAGTACAGACTTTGTAGTAGTGGGAGAAGAGCCAGGGAGTAAGTTTGAGGAGGCAAAGGAACAGGGCGTCAAATCATCAAAGAAAAGGATTTTGAGAAGCTTGTTTCACAAGAGTAACAGAGGGGAGGTAACCAATGAAAGAGTCAGGGCTATTCCACATCGGGACATCGGGGTGGCACTACCAGCACTGGAAAGGGACTTTCTATCCAGGAGACCTGCCTGACCAACGCCTCCTCGAACATTACCTCAAGCACTTCAGGACGGCGGAGATCAATAACACGTTCTATCAGCTTCCTGAGAAACAAACGTTTGTCCGGTGGAGGGATTCGGTGCCGGACGGTTTCCTATTCTCCGTAAAGGCCAGCCGCTACATAACCCATATGAAGAAGCTGAAAGACCCTGATGAGCCCATATCCACACTTATCCGCAGGATAGAGGTGCTGGGAGACAAGTTAGGGCCGATCTTGTTCCAGTTGCCACCGCGGTGGAAAGCGAACAATGAGAGGCTGAGTAGCTTCCTCGGATTTTTACCGGAAGGATATAGATATGCCTTTGAGTTCCGCGATGAAAGCTGGTTCGGACACGAGACTGAGGAGACATTGCGTAAGAGAGGCGCTGCATTCTGCATATATGATTTTGAGGGCAGGCAATCTCCCCGCTCGGTAACCGCTGATTTCGTCTATGTGCGTCTACACGGTCCAGACGGTGCCTATCAAGGCAAATACGATGACCGGGCGCTGACAAACTGGGCAGAGTCCTTTTCGTCATGGGCTGATGAAGGGAAAGAGATATTCTGTTACTTCGACAACGATGAGAAGGGTTACGCGGCTCAGAATGCGCTGAAGCTACAGGAACTGGTGGCAGACGAATGAGCCGAGAGAGATCGGAAGGAGGAGACCATGCCTGAATTGCCAGACGTAGAGGTGTTTCGAAAATACCTGGATAGTACGGCCCTGCACCAGACCGTCGAAAGTGTGGAAGTGCGTGCCCCAGACATCCTGGATGGCGTTTCCTCAAAGCAGCTCCAGTCGAAAACAAAAGAACACCAGTTCATGTCCACTGACCGCCACGGCAAGTATCTCTTCACAAGATTGAGTAGCGACGGCTGGCTGGTCTTTCACTTCGGGATGACCGGGTATTTCAGCTATTTCAAGGATAGTAAGCAGGCCCCAAAGCACACCCGGGCCTTGTTTAGCTTTGACAACGGCTACCAATTAGCTTTCGTTCTGCAGCGGAAACTAGGCAGGATTTTTGTGACACAGGACATGGACAGCTTCGCGGAAGAGCAGGGCCTGGGGCCCGATGCATTGGATAAGAATCTCGACGCCGAGGCTTTCAGGAATGCATTCAAAGAAACGAAGAGTAGCATCAAGTCGGCCCTTATGGACCAGCAGCGGATAGCCGGAATCGGCAATATATATTCAGACGAAATACTGTTTCAGGCGAGGTTGAACCCGAAGGCAAGGGCAAACCAGCTGAGCAATCAAGATCTGGACAGACTTTTTCAGGCGATGAAGGAAGTGTTCAAGACGGCCATAGATAGTCAGGCTGACCCAGAAAAAATGCCCGAGACCTATCTGCTTCCTCACCGTGAGAAGGATGGTAGGTGTCCTCTCTGTCACGGGGCCATAGATATAACGAAGATCTCAGGTCGCAGTGCCTATTTCTGTCCGAAATGCCAGTCGTAACAAGACCACTGTGATACGGGGATATGATGAAAATATTCGGTGCCATAGGCCTCAATGGGTCCGGCAAAGACGAGGTGGTCGAACATCTGCAGCGAGAATACAACATACCGTACGTATCGGTTGGGGATATGGTGAGGGAGATAGCAAGCAAGAACGGAGTACCACCAAACAGAGAGAATCTGCATCGTATTTCCAAAGAGCAGATTCATAAGTTTGGTGAGGAGCACCTTATGCGTTTGGCCGTACAAAAAATCGAACAGGCCGATGGGAAGCCGCTGGCATAATAGGGATCAAAACCGTGGACGATGTTCGTTTTCTAAATGATGAGTCTATCGAACATCTACATGATGAGATAGACAGGATATTACTGGAACAAGATTTGCTGATTGAAAAGGAGGAGGTGAAATGACTGAGAAGGCAGGTTACGTACGATGGTTCAGGGATCTGAGCAGTGGCGATGTAGCGAATGTGGGCGGGAAAAATGCTTCCCTCGGCGAGATGATTGGCAGCCTGAAAGACAAGGGCGTCGAAGTCCCGGATGGATTCGCTACCACGGCGAGTGCCTATTGGGCATTTTTGGACCAGAAGGATGGCTTAAGGAACAGAATCACCTCTCAACTTGAAGATCTCAATAGCGGGCACAAGCCATTACACAAGGTGGGGCAGTCAATCCGGCGGCTGATAATGGATGGCGATTTCCCCGAAGAAGTATCTGAGGCAATCAGGGACAGCTATCGCGACCTATGCCGTCAATACGACACGGATAACGTGGCGGTGGCAGTGAGAAGTAGTGCTACAGCAGAAGATTTGCCTGAAGCAAGTTTCGCTGGCCAGCAAGAGACCTTCCTCAATGTCTCCGGGGGGAAACGTGTTCTGGAAGCATGCAAACGATGTTACGCCTCTCTATTTACTGATCGAGCCATCAGCTATCGTGCAGAAAAGGGGTTCGACCATATGGAAGTCGCACTCTCCGTGGGAGTGCAGAAGATGGTGCGGTCTGACAAGGCCAGTGCCGGAGTCATTTTCTCTTTGGACCCTGAGAGCGGCTTTAAGGACGTCGTGGTCATAAATGCTGCCTGGGGACTGGGAGAAAGCGTCGTGCAGGGCTCAGTTACGCCTGACGAATACGCTGTTTATAAGCCGCTCTTGGGTAAAGATGAATTCAAACCCATAATCGGGAAGATTGTCGGCCAAAAATCAAGGAAGATAGTGTATGCGACAGGTGGTACCAAGACTACCAAAACAATCGAAACGTCGCAAAAGGAACGGCGGAGTTTTGCGCTGACGGATGACGAAATTCTGCAGCTAGCTCGATGGGCTTGCGACATCGAGAGCCATTACGGCAAACCGATGGACATGGAATGGGCTAAGGACGGAGAGACTGAGCGGCTATTCATCGTCCAGGCTCGACCCGAAACGGTCCAATCCCAGAAGGAAGCGGCTTCGCTCAAGACCTACCGTCTCAAACAGCAAGGCGACCGCCTTTTGACGGGATTGAGTATAGGTCAGGCCATTGCTGCTGGCAAAGCGCAGGTTATAAAGAGTGCGGACGATATAGACCAGTTCCAGGATGGCTCGATCTTAGTTACCGGTATGACAGACCCGGACTGGGTACCCATCATGAAACGTGCTGCCGGAATTGTAACCGACCTCGGAGGCAGGACATCCCATGCCGCCATAGTTAGCCGGGAACTGGGAATCGCGGCAGTGGTGGGCACCGGTAAAGGTACGGAACTGCTTAAGGATAAGCAAGAGATTACGATCTCCTGTGCCGAAGGCGATGAGGGGTATGTCTATGATGGAATTCTGGACTTTGAAGTCTCCGACGTAAGCCTGGAGAATATCGCAGAGACGCAGACTGAAATAATGATGAACATTTCGAGTCCGGCAGCCGCCTTTCGATGGTGGCGCCTTCCCTGCAAAGGTATCGGCCTGGCACGCATGGAGTTCATTATCAATAACATCATCAAGATTCACCCCATGGCCCTTGTTCATTACAACGACCTTAAGGACAACAAAGTAAAGCAGAAGATACGAGACCTGACGGAGGGATATGAGGACAAAACCGCTTATTTTGTAGACCACCTGTCCCAGGGAATTGCTAAGATTGCCGCTTCTCAGTACCCAAATCCGGTCATCGTACGGATGAGCGACTTCAAGACCAACGAATATGCCAATCTCATCGGTGGAAAGCAGTTTGAAACTGACGAGGAAAATCCTATGCTGGGCTTCCGTGGTGCCTCCCGTTACTACAGCAAACGCTATCGGGAAGGCTTTGCCCTTGAGTGTCGGGCCATAAGGCGAGTTCGCGATGTCATGGGTTTGGATAACGTCGTGGTCATGATTCCTTTCTGCCGCACGCCAGAGGAGGCTAGTAATATTCTGGAGGTATTAGCGAGCAATGGTCTCGAAAGAAAGAAAAAGGGTCTTCAAGTCTATGTTATGGCCGAGATACCGTCAAACATAATCCTGGCTGAGGATTTCTGCGAATATTTTGATGGATTCTCTATCGGGTCCAATGATCTCACCCAGCTGGTTCTCGGTGTGGATCGGGATTCGACGGAGCTGTCCTATCTTTTCGATGAACAGCACAAGGCAGTGAAAAATTCTATTGCCACTTTAATTGCCTCAGCTCACAGAAAAAACCGGAAGGTAGGTCTATGTGGGCAGGCCCCCAGTGACCACCCAGAATTTGCTGCCTTCCTGGTTCAGGCAGGCATCGACTCAATTTCCGTAAACCCGGACAGCGTCCTGCAGGTTATTGAAGTAGCTGCAAAAGCCGAGCGAAAGGAGAGCTAGTTCGTGCCAAAAAAAGATAGCACTCGACTCGAGGAAGTCTCAAGCGACGAACCGCTACAGGAACTGCGGCCTGATTCTCAGAAGGGTCTTATCGAACAGCCAGCTCACAATCGTTTTAATGACAGGAGAGAAAGAATGAAAGTTATCGGGTTCGAACTAGAGGATTGGGAACGCGAGGTATTCGACATGATAAGAGACGAGCATGACTTACTCTTGATGAGTGAACCCCTCAATCGCCAGGTAGGACAGGATCTTCTGGATGCGGAGGCCATCTCGACATTTGTCTATTCTGATCTGAGCGCCAGGTCGCTTCAGCAGTTTCGGAACT
>CAYSBO010000077.1:0-5104 GCA_964429285.1 uncultured Dehalococcoidales bacterium
CGACTCAACCCAGCCGTCGTCAAATTAGTCCGAATATGAGTTACTGGAACTTTGTGAGGGCTGACTTTGATAACCACAGGTCGCTTTATACCTGGTTTAGTCATAATGATATGGTCTCCCTTTTGATGCCTGACTTTGAACCCTTCCAACTCGAATATCTGGATTAGCCTGGAATAATGGATTGGTGTAATTTTGCGCGCCGGCACTTCTCATCCGATGGATAGGGCTTCCTCGGCAACAGGCTTTCGCCGAACCCAGGTGTCATCCTCTTTGGCAAAGCCAGCTTCGCTCATTATATCTTCCAGTGTCCCCATAGACTCACATTCTTCAACGAATGCCTCCATTGCCTCATAGAGAGAGCGCCTCGCCTTTTCGATCGTTTCTCCAAAACTGGAAACGTTGAGTTCGGGGCAAACGCCTACGTAGAGGTCACCTTCTTGAAGAATTTCAGCACGAAAAACAACCTTTGTCATGCTAATCGCCTTCTCATTATGCAATATGCCTTTTCTTTATCATATACTCTTCAAGGGCTTCGTGCCAAGTTCTCATGTCATCCATGCCCAGGAGTCGCAGGTGATAATTGTCCAGCACCGAGTAGCGGGGTCTGATGGCTTTCTGAGGATACTGGTCGGAAGTTATGGGTACGACCGGGGTCTTTATGCCGGCCAGCTTCAGTATCTCCACTGTGAACTCGTACCAGGAGCAGGCGCCCTTATTGGTGATATGGAATATGCCGTAGAAGTCGGTGGCCATTAGCTGGACGACTTTCGCGGCCAGGTTCTTCGTATAGCTGGGAGAAAAGACCTGGTCATCGACCACCCTTAGTTCATCGCGCTCCCTGCCCAGCCGCAGCATGGTCTCGATGAAGTTGCCGCCTTTGCCGCTGGAGCCGGCAACGCCGAAGAGCGCCGAAACTCTGATGATGAAGTGCCTGAGACAAAGGTGACGGACAAGGTCCTCCCCGGCCAGCTTGGACTTACCGTAAGTGCTGAGGGGCACAGGCGTATCGAACTCGGTGTAGGGGATGGTCCGGGGCTCAGCCTCGCCGCCAAAAACGTAGTCGGTGCTGAGATGTACCAGCTTCGCTCCCAGCTCTTGAGCAGCTACGGCGACGTTGCGGGCCCCGAGGGCATTCACCTGGAAAGCTCTGTCCTTCTCATCCTCGCAGTCATCAACTCGAACATAGGCGGCAGTGTTGATGATTATGTCAGGCCTATGTTTGTTGAACGCCCGCTTCACCGAATCCATATCGCTGATTTCGATATCTTTATGGGTCAGCGGGATAAGCTGGGAATCCGGAATGACCTGATGGAGGTCGGTGCCCAGTTGGCCACCGGCGCCCGTGACTAAGACTTTCATCTGTGAGAATACATTCTCTCGTAGTAACTGGCGTACTCGCCGCTTTTTATCTTTCGCCACCAGGCTTCATTGTTAATATACCAGTCGACGGTGGCGGAGAGAGCTTTGTCAAAGGAGTAAACGGGCTTCCAGCCCAGCTCCCTGCTTATCTTGGTTGTATCCAGGGCATAGCGGCGGTCATGGCCGGGCCGATCAGTAACAAAGGTTATGAGCTCGCGGGACTTCCCCATGATATCCAGAAGGCGATGTATTAGCTCCAGATTTGTTTTCTCCTGGTTGGCACCGATGTTGTACACCTCGCCGGGTTGGCCTTTCTGAAGGACCGCGTCCAGGGCCCGGCAATGGTCCTCTACATAGATCCAGTCCCGCACGTTCAGTCCGTCCCCATAGACGGGAACGGGTTTATCCTCCAACAGATTGGTTATGGCCAGAGGAATCAGCTTCTCGGGGAACTGGAATGGTCCGAGGTTATTGGAGCAGCGCGTGATCATTACCGCAAGCCGGTGACTCTTCCAGTAGGCATGGCATAACAGATCGGCAGCGGTCTTGCTGGCTGAGTACGGGCTGTTGGGAGCCAGAGGCGATTTCTCGGTAAACTTTCCTTTCTCTGTAGAGCCGTAGACTTCGTCGGTGGATACCTGCACAAATCTTGCCACCCCGTACTGGCGTGCTCCCTCGAGCAGAATCTGGGTGCCTTTAATATTGGTCTCGATAAAGGGCGCGGCATCTAGAATACTGCGGTCAACGTGAGATTCAGCAGCGAAGTTTATGATTGCATCAAACCGGTCCTGCAGAATACTGCTGATGAGTTCTCTATCGGTTATATCACCTTTGACGAAGTGATATCCGGGGTTGTGTTCGATATCTTTCAGGTTCTCGAGATTGCCGGCATAGGTCAGCTTATCCAGATTGGTTATCTCCCAATCGGGGTGTTCTTTGAGAATATGGCGGACAAAGTTGCTGCCGATGAACCCGGCACCGCCGGTGACAAGTAGCTTCATTTTGCCTCCTCTGCATACGAGAACCTGATATCCGCGTTCTTCAGGGCAGGTAATTTCCGGTCTTTTTCGGATAGAATCGGCTCTTTCACAGGCCAATCGATATCCAAGTCTTTGTCGTTCCAGACGATACCACCTTCAGCTTCAGCAGAATAGACATTGGTGGTCTTGTACAGGACTTCAGCAACATCCGAGAGTACACAGAAGCCGTGAGCAAAAGTCTCGGGAACGTAAAGGATATTCTTGTTGTACTCTGATAGGGTCACCCCCACCCATTTGCCCCAGGTAGGCGAGCCCTTCCTTATGTCGACGGCGACATCGAAGATTTCGCCCTTCACCACCCTCACCAACTTGCCCTGCTCGAAGGGTGGGTTTTGATAGTGTAGTCCCCTTAGAATACCCCTGGCAGAGCGAGAGTGATTGTCCTGAAGGAAGTCTACCTTTATGCCGCCTGCGACGAAATCCGGCATCTTGTATGTTTCCATGAAGAAACCCCTCTCATCCTCAAAAACCCTCGGTTCTACCAGGACTACCTCGGGAATCGCTAGCCTCTTGAAACTGAATGGCATAGTTTACCCTCTTCATCACCCAGTAGGGGTCAGGGACTGGGGATCGGGGACCAGCTTTTGTGTTCTAAAGACCCTCGCAAACCATTAAGCATACGCCCAATCTCCGCTATTTTATCCACCAATTGCCTTAGGTTCTCTTCACTAACGTAGTTTAAGCGTCGAGCAATCAAAATATGAGTCTCTAATTCAGCAAGGGAACCATAAGCGATTGACAGGTGGTGGATAAACTCTTTTGTACGTCCCCGTTCTCGGCCTTCAGCTAAATTGGCTGGAATTGAAACCGCTGAACGTTGCAATTGACTTGAAAGCCCATAAACTTCGTTCTTGGGAAATTCCCTTGTTAGTCGATAGCAATCTTCTACCAAGTCCATCGCCTTTTGCCATACCTCCAAGTCCTGATAACTACGAATTGTCATAGACTTTTCCTCATACTGACCCCTGATTCCCTAATCCCTGACCCTTTCTCACAGTTCCACTCTGGCATCATCGCCAACAAAAAGCCTTACCGCCCTCAAATTGTGCGCCCCTTTAGTTACCTCGGTGTTTCGCCCGATAACACTGTCAGCCAGACGCTCCATTCCCAGGACGCGGCAGCGCTCCAGTATCACTGAGTGCTCTATGGATGAATGCTCAATCACTGTGTCGGCTCCGATGCTGGTGAAAGGGCCGATAAATGAATTCTTGACCTGACACCCCTCGGCAATGGATGCCGGTCCTCTGATGATGCTGTCTGCTATATTTGCTCCTTCTCCCACTTCGACTCTGCCCGCCACCTGGCTGCAAGCATCGATCTCACCCCTCAAATCTCGTTTCATGAATTCGTCCAGGACAATGCGGTTCGCTTCCAGGAGGTCATCTTTCTTTCCGGTATCCAGCCACCAGCCCCGGAGTATGTGACTGCGCACCTTTTTGCCCGAATCAATGAGCTGTTGAATGGTGTCGGTTATTTCAAGTTCACCACGCCAGGATGGCTTTATCCTGTCTATTGCCTGGTGTACATCTCTGGTGAAGAGGTAGACTCCGGGGACCGCCAGATTGGTCTTCGGTTCTCGTGGTTTTTCCACGATCCTGGTTATCTCTCCTCTTTCGTTCAGTTCGGCAACGCCGAACAGGCGCGGGTCGGCAACTTCTTTAAGCAGAACGAGTGCATCAACCTCGTTCGCCCTGAACTCCTCAACGAAGTTCCTGACCCCACCCTGAATGAGATTGTCGCCAAGAAACATCAGGAAGGCAGAATCACCAAGGAAGTCCCGGGCTGTCTTCACAGCATGGGCAAGACCCAGAGGTTCGGCCTGCAAAATGTAGGTGATTCGAGCATTCCACGTGGAGCCGTCTCCCACCACGTCCTTGATCACCTGGCCTGTTTCAGGTGAAATAATAATGCCAATCTCCGTTATTCCAGCCTCAACCACCTGCTCCACAACATAACAGAGTATTGGTTTGTTGGCCACCGGAATGAGTTGCTTGGACAGAGTGTGGGTCAGTGGCTTAAGCCTCGTCCCCTTCCCCCCGGCCAGTATCAACGCTTTCATTTGAACTGCACTTCTCTATGCAGCAGCATGTATCATATCACCTTGCTTCATTCCATTGCTGATGCTGACTAACTCGTTACCTTGTTAGTCTTGGAGCATTCTATCAGAGGCTCGTTCGGCACCGCAAACTATCATTGTGCGGCCACTGAGATTAGACACAGGCTGTCCCGCTATTCCTGCCTCGTGCCCTCCTATTCAGGACCCCTCTACGCCGAGGTATTCAAACACTTTCACGCTGGGCACAGTCTGCCCCGCCGATGTTGTTGTGGCGTTGGATGAGTATACAAGCTCATAGCTGTCCAATTCTTCCAGAGGGACGGCGCTGACAAAGGGACTGGTGCCCACTATTCTGTAGTTCCCGGACACCTGGGCTGCTACGTAGGCCACGGCTTCCTCATACGTGGGAAACGACCGACCATCGGTGATTTCCTTGTACACCTCGCCGTCGCCAAATACTCTCTCTTCGTATGCTACAACTACCACTTCCGTGGGAGTCACCGCTTGCCCATCAAAGTTGTAGAGCCTGGCCACGGTGGAGTTGTAGTAAGTCGGGTAATACAGCGGCAAGAATTGTCCGCCACCCTCCTGCGGCAGGTAGTACATTTCGTAGAAATCGTCCGGGTCCTTGCCGGCCCACTCCGCCATG
>CAYSBO010000078.1:0-5087 GCA_964429285.1 uncultured Dehalococcoidales bacterium
GGTGGCGCCAACCAAGCATGAAACTCACTGTATTTTCCTTAATATGCCTTTTCTTTATATTTTCCTTCGCTGGCGTGCAGCCGTTGTCCGACTATAAAGACAGTCTGTTCAACTCTGTATCCAGCTACTTCAGAAACACTGATCAGCCTGAGACGATTCCGTCTCCTTCTAGTCAGACTTATGCACTTACGATACGTGTCAGCCCCCAAGGAGCAGGTTCCGTCTCTCCTTCGGCTGGCCAATTTGAATCTGGTAGTCGAGTGACAGTGACAGCCAACCCGGCCACCGGCTACACCTTCGACCGATGGAGTGGCGATGCCTCAGGCACATCGCCAACGATTGTCATTACCATTGATTCCAATACGGATGTCACTGCTTATTTCGGGGAAGCGCTTAGCAACCCTTCTTGGGTGGAACTGAAGGATTTCCTTCATGAAGATGATACGGACGAAATGGAGTATGTCTATCCCACGACAGTCTGCTTCGATTTTGCCCAAAGACTCCAGAAGAACGCTAAAACTGCAGGTTGGAGATGTGCCTTTGTTGAAGTCGAGTTAGAAGGGTATCCCGACTGGTATGGATACGGGATTCCCTCCAGTACCGGACATGCCCTCAACGCTTTCGAGACGACTGACAAAGGTCTAGTATACATTGATTGCACAGCAGCACCTGGATATAGTGGTAATGCAGATAAAACAGTAGATGTCATAGTTGGGGGTCAGTATGTACCCAAGAGTATCTTCCCAGAGCCCGGCTGGAGCTCGACATGGGGAAATATGGGAACCATAACCGATGTGCACGTACATTGGTAGTTTCTTGTCAATAGACTGAAATGACCGGAGTAGAGTCAAAAGACAGAGTCGACGAATCGGTCTCGACCCTATCTGTTTTGAAGAACGTCAGAGTAACCTTCGTTAGACTATTTCCACAACGCCGGGCGCCGCAGGATATAGCCATCCGCCTTCTTTACCTCTTCAGGAAAAACACTTCTGGCAATCTTCCCACGACCGATAACCAAACTACTACCGGCAGAGTTTGTTAGGCTAACGGAGTACCGCCCTGGAGGAGATGCAACGACCACTCTCTTCGCAGGGAATAGCTCTCCAACTGCTTTGACCGGCGGGACCAGGTCACTATCTGCTGAGATAAGCAGAGCAACATCGAATTTGTTCTGGTAAGCATCTTTGAGGATTTCCACAGCAATGTATACGTCCGTCATCTTCTCATTTGGCACTTCGTCTTCAAAGCCACACTGAGAGCATTGACGAGGATTTAGTTGGTACTTTCCATAGAAAATCTCAAACTCGCTGAGAGTTTTCAAGGCCTCTATATACGTCGACTGCCGCTCCTCTTTGTCTGGTGGCCACGCGACCCTTGCGGTGAAGTACTTCGTGAGAAACAGTGTTTGACCCGGCTTCAAAAGGTTCTGCGCCAACGCTTGTATATTCAACCAGTAGTATCGCTTCCAACCTTTGGACCTTAGCCCAAAGTAAAGATTGAAGCCGTCAACATACGCTATGACACGTTCCATTTAAGGGACTTCCGAGGTCGCTTGATAATTTGACAAGTGCTAAGGATTTTGCTATTGTTAAATTTAACAGCGCTAGGGTGAGTAGCCCTAGCCCGACAGTCTCTCCTTAGCGGGGAGGCTGTTTCTTTTTCACCCGACGACACAGCAACATTATAACCCCGACCAACCCCTGACAGAAAGAGTAGGAACTCCAATCCCCGGCCAGTCTGACTGCCTCCGGCTAAGCTTTTTGCCGAAATTTTGCTAATAATTTGCTAATGGACGAAACATCACGCCCGACCACCAGACGACATCCCACGAACAAAACGCCTTTCGCCAATTGACACAAATGTTCTATTTTGTACGTAAAATCACGAGCCATCAGCCCTAACCGCAAATCCGGTATGCGCTACCAAAGACCAAATCGCCCCCTGTTTCAAATCTAGGGTCAGGTGCGCAACGTCCTGGATTTGTTCGATTTGCTTGTAGGGGGTTAAGCTTTCTGATGAGACCCTCGTATCTGTCTGCAAGCGCCTTCATGCTGAATGCAGACAATGTCCCACGAGAGAATACTTCTGGCTCGATAGATGACCGCCGTTATTTACGATAAGCTGACATTATACGCTTAATTTCGTTACATACAGTAAAGGAAAGAAGCGCCTCGTGCCAAAGTCCCTGGCATATTTGATGGATTATAATACAACCGGGACAAATGCATGAATAAAGGTAATCCTCAAGATGACCATGAAATCCGGCTTGCTGGTTTGTACGAGGAGTACTACGACAAGATTGCACGATATGTTTATGTCCGTATCGGCAACAGAGAAGAAGCTGAAGACATTGCCGGTGAGGTTTTTTTGAAGGCATTTAAGGCTCTAGACTCTTATCAAGAGCGAGGTATTCCGATGCAGGGATGGCTGTTCCGCATTGCGCATAACCTCGCTGTAGACCATCTCAGGAAAATGGATAAGCGCACTACGAGACCGATTGAGTCAGTGGAATTACTGGGAAACGATGATCCGGCGGATACTTCCGAAAAAAACCTGGAGTTTGAGCGGGTTAGCGAGGCTATGAAGCAGCTCACCGTAGAACAGAGAGAGGTTTTGTCCCTGCGTTTTTTCGGGGGACTAACTGCGAAGGAGGTTGGTGATACTTTGGGCAAGGCCGACGGGGCAGTACGCGAGATGCAGAGAGCGGCTCTAGAAAAGCTGCGTACGATTATGGGAGTGCAGTGATCGTGAACGAAGATTTTGACCGCATACTGGATGAATGTATAGACCGCATGAATGGCGGGGATAGTCTGGAAGATTGTCTGTCCGATTACCCGGGGTATTCAGAAAGGCTAAGACCTCTCTTCCAGTCTATGCTTCATATGCAGAACGTCTACGCTTTTACGCCGTCGGCTGACAGCAAGAGAGCAGCCAGACAGAAGTTGCACGCAGCTCTGGGTAAACGGCGGCAAGTGACAGCGGGTTCTCCATTATTGAGGCTAATTTCGCGGCGTGCATTTTGGGCAACAGCTGCACTACTGGTTCTGGCCATCGTCGGCAGCCTGGTGGTACGATCTGTGTTCAACGCGCCAGCGCTGGTACCCAGCCCAGACGGGAATTTTGCATTCCTCATCAGTGATGAGCCCAACGATGTCAATGACTTCGAGTATCTTGACATCACAATTTCGAAAGTAAGAATACAGGCCCTGGGTTCAGACAAATGGTTAGAGTTTACGCCGGATATAGAAACCGTGGACCTTACCCGGCTCCAGGGAGAACAGTTTCAAGAAATTTGGCGGGGCCATGTTCCAGCGGGGCAATATGCACGTGTACGCATTTATGTGAGCGAAGTGAATGGCAAGCTTAAGTTGACAGGGCAGACTCTAGACTTGAACGTGCCGGGCGGCATAGTGCATATGCTGGTCCCATTCGAGGTCACTGCTGACATGGTTACGATCTATACTTTCGATATTACCGTCGTGGCGACCGGCGATGACGGTACGTACATGCTCAAGCTCCAGCTCAACGAAAGTGGAGCCCGGCAGGAGGCGAAGCTGCTCAAGTAAAAGCATGGACAGGAGAGACTGTTTTGCGGCTATCGCAATCCCGCCCATCGTACCGGTAATGAATTACACCTGACGTTTTTTCCGATTTTCCGTTATAAAGAGTATCAAGCGAGCATAAAGGAGGACAGAAATGAAAAAATACGGAGCTATCTTAGCAAGCCTATTGCTGGTGGCACTGCTGATGGCAGGCTGCGCCGGTTTGCCCGGAGGAACTTCACCGCAGCAGGACGGCTACATGCGGCTTCTGTTGAGCGATGATGACGATGAGGATACCGCCATCAGGCTACTTTCTTCGGTAAATGTCACTATCTGTGGAATTGCTTTTCAGCCCAGTGGATCTGATGATTGGATTGAGCCAGAGGATTTTGAGCCCGTGACCGTCGATCTTCTGGATCTTGTTGGGAAGAACGCTACTGCAATCTGGGAAGGATACATTGAGCCAGGTGTTTACAGCAAAGTTCGCATCTACGTGTGTGGGGCTACGGTAACTCTAACCAACGGTTTCGAGATCGATATTCTTCCTCCGGACGGAATCGTGATCACAATTCCGATACCTTTTGTGGTCAAGGCAGCAGGACCGACCGTGAATTTTGTCTTTGACATCACCATCGAAGCCGAGGATGGCCAGTACCAGATAGTGCCACGAGAGAGTGAAAGCGGGCCAGACCAGGAATATTGGGAGATAGACGACGACCTTTCGGATGAAGAGATCGCGTTCAAGGGAACCATCCTGGCAATACCCGGAGACATCTGGACAGTACACCTGGGGGATGTGCAATGG
Source organism: uncultured Dehalococcoidales bacterium (assembly GCA_964429285.1). Classification (GTDB taxonomy): domain Bacteria; phylum Chloroflexota; class Dehalococcoidia; order GIF9; family AB-539-J10; genus RBG-13-51-36. The sequence goes on from CAYSBO010000078.1 coordinate 4,348, forward strand.
TTTGTCAACGTTACCGGGGCTGAAATTGAAGGTACGCCTGCAATAGGACTCATGGCCGAGATCGAGGGCACGATTGATGAAGACGGCATTATCGTGGCTGTAGAAATCGAGCTTGTGAACGGTGAATGAATATGGGTATCTACAGTACTGAAGGAGGAGGTCGAAGAGGGAGAATGAATGGCCTTGCCGGCGAAGCAGGCACCCTAGCAGATCACCGAAACACCTAAACCTCCCGGCAATAGAACAGGGCTGAATGCGAATCATTCAGCCCTGTTCATTTTGGACAGCATGCTATTCTTTTGCCAAACAAGATCAGTCAGTTTTCTCTTACTCAGAACAAGTAGCTTCCTGTATCATGTCGCTAGGAATCATGATTGGAGAATCTTCAATAATTTGCTAATGGACTAGATTCAGCGGCCTAACGGGGTTCATCTCACAACAGCAAGAGCACAGAGATCAAGCGTATGGCTTACACGAGTTGCTAACACGACCGGCCAGTACTGTCCGTACCATACACCACACAGCCGGAAGCGCTACTCTTCCTTTACAGTTGCCGTAACCCGGGGCCGACCGGCGCCTGCTCCACCGCTTCATTCTACGAAATCCGACGTTTTGCGGCTCAGTTTGTGTCCCCACGCTACCAAGCACCTATTGCCTTCTCTTTCCCTGCTCCATCGACCTCACCCCATGAGCTATATTGACAGTCGCTTCGCTGCTGATGCAATATGACTTTCATGGCC
>CAYSBO010000079.1:0-5060 GCA_964429285.1 uncultured Dehalococcoidales bacterium
TGCGCCTCATGCAAGCATGAATTCGCGCTCATTCAACGGCTCACGAACGAAAACTTGACAAACTGTTCCTGGATATGCTATGATTGAAAAGTACTCCAAGTAGCCGAACGGAAAATTGGTTGACTGAGAACCAAGTCTGACTAGGTAGAACCCGAAAGGAGGAGGGGAGGAAGCCAAAAGTGGCAGGTTGCTTGGGGTACTTTCTTTGTGCCGTCCGCAGCTAGCTATCGTATAGTACCCCGTTCGTTCTGAGGAGGCTCCGTCATTATTGTTATCTTTACGCATCAGATTTATAATTGAATCGAGTCCTGAAACTCCCTCGATGGTATGGAGGTGGATATGAGTGATGATTATACTTGGACGGGCGTCGCTGGCGCCGACAAGATTCTCGGAGGGAAAGGAATACCCAGAGGCCATAGCATCCTGGTAGCTGGAGGACCTGGCAGCGGAAAAACTACCTTCGCAATGCAGTTCCTGTATAAAGGAGCCACGGAATACAATGAACCCGGAATCTATATATCACTGGATGAAGACCCTGAGGATGTGAAAAGGAATATGTCGAAATTCGGCTGGGACTTCAGCAAGCTTGAGCGGGAAAAGAAACTCGCCTTTATCAACGTATCCCCGGTCCGGGTAGCATCGTCGGAGAGGGCCGGCCTCATCCAGTTGGGAATGAAGGAGTTCAAGCTAATTAAGCTGCTGGAGGCAATCAGGCAGGGTATTGAAGAAGTCCAGGCAAAGAGGGTGGTCATCGACCCCATCACCATCTTTACCCTTCAGTACCCGGACGAGGTCGAGCGCATCTATGCCATGAGAGACCTCATAGCCGACTTCAGGAAAACCGGCTGCACCAATCTGTTGATCTCAGAGCTGAGAGGCACAGGCCTGGAAAGAGAACATCAATTCGAAGAATATCTGGCGCAAGGGGTTATCCTGTTACGCACCGTGATGAAAGACGACAAGTTGACCCGCATGTTCCAGGTGGAAAAGATGCGTGGACTGGAGGTCGACAATCAGCCGCGCCCGTATAACATTACCAGCAGCGGCATAGAGATATATCCTACCCTGACTGTGTTCAAGTAAGGAAGCTGGTGGCATCCCTAGCCGAAATACAGGAAGTACCGAAGGAAAGCTTGATTCTATTATCAGGTCCTCCGGGAGCAGGGAAATCCACCTTCTGCCATCAGGTGGTTCTCAACAGCATAGCTACACAGAGGCCGGTGATATTCGTGGCTACGGAGCAGAGCCCCTCCGGGGTCATGCGGACGCTGGTAGAGAAGGGTATAGAAGAGCCCGAGTCTGAAGTGTTGGGCTTTGTCGACGCATTCAGCCAGACAGTGGGGGTAGAGACGCCGAACAGGCCAGACACTATATGTGCCGATTGTGGCGACTTAAACAGCATAAGCATCGCCACCACAAAGCTGCAGGAGAGAATGAGACACGAAAGCATACTGCTTGCTTTCGATTCACTCACTTCTGTTTACCTGTTCTGTGGCGCCGAGATCATAAAGTTCATTAAGCTGTTTCTGGCCAAGTTTGCCGCAGAAGGCAACTCGGTAGTGGCCTTGATAGATGAGGGTTGCGGCAAGTCTGAGGACCTGGTTGCCATGACAAGCATCGCAGACGGTGTCATAAACATGGAAATAAAGGAGAACAAGCAGCTACTTAACGTCGTGAAGCACCCACAGGTGAGACCGACAAGAATCGAAGTCCCCATAGAACCCGGGCAGCGAGCAAAAGCGGCAACCCATTTCGACCCGAGTGTGATGAAGAGGTTTGCGAAAAGCATGTTGGGGCAAGGCGAAGGCGGCGCAGAAGCAGCGGGCAGTACACTGAAAGGCATACCCCTCTTCTCCTCGGTGTCGATAGACGACCTCTCCACCCTTTCTCGTCTGTTCACGAAGCGCCGGTATCGCAAGGGCGAAATCATCTTTCACAAGGGTGACTCTGGTTCCACCTTCCACATAATCAATAGCGGGGTGGTCAAACTGACCATTCCTTCAGAGGAAGCAGAGAACGTGTTCCTGGCCCACCTGGGACCAGGCGATTTCTTTGGTGAACTGGCTTTGCTGGACGACAGGCCCCGATCTGCCACAGCTACGGCGAGGGACTCCACCGAGACTCTGGCCCTGGAGCGCGAAGACTTCCTCGACTTCGTCAAGTGGTACCCGGACGTGGCGGTCAGTATTCTCGCCGTGTTGGCGCAAAGGATCAGGAACCTGAATTCTCAGCTGGAGAGCGTCATCTTATTCAAACCGCAAGCTCGCCTTGCTCAGACCCTGCTGAAGCTGGTGAACTCCCATGGCGCCGAGACAGCGGGGGGATGGAATATCTCAATTCCGTTGACGCACTCCGAGCTTGCCGAGATGATCAGAGTAACTCCAAGCACGATCAGACGCTTGTTGCGCAACTTCCAAGAAGCCGGCATCGTGAGCATAGAAGACCAGCACTACGTGATCCATAAGCCGGAAGAATTGCACAGAAGGGCAACCATGGGCAGTAGCCGCGAGTGAAGACTCAGCAACGCTACCTTACCGGTTCTGTTCTCAACAACCCCTTGAGAAGAGGCGCACCGTCGTTTGCTCAAAGAGTACCTGCGCCGGACATCGCGATATGCCCTACGGAACCCATATGAGAGAGGGATTAACGTTGTTAGCTAGAACTGTATGGGGATTGCCAGTCCTATGGCATAAGTTGCCGCTGCCGCCAATGTTCCGATAGCCATCATCTCTGCACCGCTCCGAACCCAGCTCTTTCTCGTGAAGATGGCCTTACTAGCTCCTACGCCAAAGAGGCTGGCCACACTGGCGATCACCGCAACTATCGCTGCCGAAGTTACCTCCATAAAAGCAAAGGGCAAGATAGGAACAAGAGAAACAACCGCAAATGACAATCCGACCAGACCGGCAGCCTTGCCCGGAGAGCAAGTCTGTTCCGATGTCAACCCGAGCTCCTCTCCAATAGTGAATACTGCCCTCGACTCCATCTCGGAAGCTACTCTATCCGCAAGCGCCCGCGCTTCCTGTGTTTTGAATCCTCTCTCCTGATATAACCTCACCAGCTCCTCCTTCTCTTGTTCGGGAGTCCTTCTCTTTCTGATTCCCTTTCTCGCTCTTTCTCTCTCGGTCACCTCTTTCTCGGACTTCGACGAAAGGTAGGCCCCGGCGCCCATAGATATGGCCCCGGCAATTGCTCCTGCCGCACCAGCTACAAGAACAACATGACCATCCGTAATTGCTCCATAGACCCCGGCTACCAATGCCAGTATGGAAACCAGACCGTCGTTCGCTCCGAGAATGACCTCTCTCACTCCACCACCATCGCCCATCTCCCACCCTTCCATCCCCAACACTTCTTCCTTCATCCTCTCAATGTGCAGCCTCTCATCAGCCGCTATTCTGGTCCACGTCTCCGAGGCTGCCATATCGGTGAGATTCCCCGCCTGAATAGAGAGATCCTCAATGCTTTCGTCCTCGGCTATTATGACCCACTCCAAGAAACCCCTCGTACCTAGAATGCCCATCATCAATCTGACTCTTTGCTTCAAGAAAGAAGCTCTGGCCAATTTTGCGTCACCGTCTGCCAACTGCTTGATTCTCTCCGACCAGGATTCAGCATCACTAAACTCATTGGCGCTTATCTCGGCTAGAAGCTGCTTAATCCTTTCGTCACCGGCCTTTTTGATGAGCATCTGGTAGCCCATAGCCTGCATGATCTTGTAGGCGCGGACTTTCTTTGCTGCCTCGAACAGTTTTCTTCTTTCTTCGGTTCCCAGTTCGGCCATATCTTGATATTCCTATCGCGGACTGGCAATCAAGGCGATACACGCCTCAATTCAAATATCACCGGGTTTGCAGCGTCGGGGCAGGCAACCGTGGCCCTGTCTCGATTCTCCTCCCAGGGGAATGAACCTCCAAATTGCAGCACTTCAGCGAACGGGAAAAGTGTGTGGAAAGCCCAAGAACAGAGGCCAGGCGGGGTCTTCTGCCCGATGATGAATTCGTCACCCACCCTGTGTCCAGCTTCGCAAGTGCCTCTTTGGGATATAACCCTGGCTACTACATCAGACGTAGTGTCCCTCCATTAGTGTTCATCATTCACTGAGTTCTACTTGTGTGGCTCCTAAGCCCCCATGGTAGCGGTCAGCCGGTCCATGAGCCTTGACCAAGGGATGTTTTGATAAATAGCGGCCGACTTCCTGGCGCAGTACCCCGGATCCTTTGCCGTGAACAACCAAAACGCGATATAACCCGGCCCGAAATGCTGCGTACAAGAAATCGTCGAGCTTGGTAAGAGCCTCATCGACAGTAAGGCGATGGAGATCTATTTCTTCTTCAACAGGAACCATCTCGCAATTGCCGGACTGGAGTTAGCTCCACGAATTCTCAGCTAGATAGATTATACCATTATCTCGTGCTGGCCCGACGTTATCATCCTTGTCTCCGCCCCTGATCTTCTGTATTATGATTCTAACAGCGGATGGCACGCCCTGCTGGAAAGTCTGCTCCAGAAGACCCATAGAGAATCTTCGAAAGAGATATTTCAATGAGGGTAACTATGGGAAAGTCACAAATGCCCTATCGCATTTTGGGATCCACAGGTGAGGAAGTCTCGGTTGTGGGCTTGGGTGGAGCTCACGTAGGCATGCAGGATAACGAGAACGATAGCATCCGGATAATACGAACTGCCATCGATAACGGAATCAACTTCATGGACAATTGCTGGGACTACAACGATGGATTGAGCGAAATCCGGATGGGAAAAGCCCTGCGAGATGGGTATCGAGGGAAGGTCTTCCTAATGACCAAGATCGATGGGCGGGACAAAAAGACGGCTGCGAATCAGATTGATGAATCACTTAGCAGGCTTCAAGCCCACCACGTTGACCTGCTCCAGTTTCACGAGATTATCCGTGAGTCAGACCCGGTCCGCATCTTTGCCCCGGGCGGCGCAATGGAAGCAGTTCTGGAGGCAAAAAAAGCAGGCAAGGTTCGTTATGTTGGCTTCACGGGCCACAAAAGCCCGGATGTGCACTTGAAGATGCTCCAAACGGGCTTCGA
>CAYSBO010000080.1:0-459 GCA_964429285.1 uncultured Dehalococcoidales bacterium
ATATGACGGAAGTCCTTTGGTATGTCTGGAATGAATGGCTGCTTAACCACATCAAGGCTATTCTGGTTACGTTCATAGCGTTTACTATCGGTTGGTTTCTGGGACGTGATTACGTGACTAACGCTGGCGTGGTGACTGTTATCAATGCCATTTGGGTGGCAGATGCTGCCTTTAGTGGCATCGCTTTCGTGGATTGGGCTATTCACGTATTTATGCGATTCCTTGAGCAACTTTGGGAAGGTCTTAAAGACTTCTTTAGGTGATAGTTGTGAGATTAGTGTCGCTCGTAGTAATACCATTACCAAAGCAAGGACATAAGCAATTATTCGTGCTAGATACAGTATAAATGGGGTGGCTATTAAACCTACTAGTGCCCCTAAAGCAGTTAACCCCACAATCTTTAGTATTGTTACTGTTAACATAGGCGTTTTCTCTTTGCCCCTCTGAAATAGCGTTTAC
>CAYSBO010000080.1:469-4973 GCA_964429285.1 uncultured Dehalococcoidales bacterium
ACAGCCAATACAAGAATACCTGTCATTTTGAATATTGGATTTAACATAGCTTTCTCCTTTTTGCTCCTCTGAAATACCGTTTACTCATCATCCCTCGCCCAGCAAAGACTTCGCCCTTTTGTAATGTCGGAGGCTTAGGCTGTGCTGGCTTAGGGTGGTGGAGTCTCAAAATCGGTCTAGGCTCTGTGCTTACGTCAAGCTTGGCTGTATCCGTAGGTTGTCTGACTACATCTAGCCAATCATTAGCAGGTAGGACAATCCCTGCCTTTCGTGCCGGTGTTTTGCCTTTCAACGAGATATGAGGTCTAAAGTAGTTATAGTGAATCAGCCAGCCTTCGATAAACTTTTTGGCTGTCTCTCTGGTGTCTTTAATCCTCTCAACACCTTTGTGCGGTCTTTGAGTGTTCCCTGAAAGCGTTCAATGAGGTTCGTGTTAGTCCTAACATCGAAGGGTGAGCCTTGCCTATGTTCAGAGTCTGCCCCAAAGGCTAGCTCAATGCCATCCAAGTAGGCAGCGAGCTTATCGGTCATTACTACCTTCGGAGCTTTACCAGCACGTTCCGCTGCCTTCTCCATCAAGGCTCTGGCTTCCCTTGTGCCTCTATTAGGTGATAAATGAGAAGCTAGAAGGAAACGAGTCTTAGCATCTATACAATCGAACAGCCAATGCTTCTTGCGATTAACTTTGATTACCGTCTCGTCGGCTATCCAGACATCGCCTACGTTTGGCTTAATATCTCTTACCTTATACTGAGCCTCTCTAATAAAGCGGTCTAGCCATCGGTATATCGTGCTTACGGATGGACTGGTATTGTATTGTTGCTCTAGGTTCTGTCTAACTTCGTTGAGTGACATACCGCTAAAATAGGAGTGCAGAGCATCGCCGACACAGGTCACAGCACTTCTCATCTTCGGCAAGGCAGAGTTCCCCGTGAACTTACGCTTACAGTCACGACAATAGAATAGCTGTTGCCCCTTATACGTGCCATAGAGCCATAAGTTTTTCGAGCCACAGTATTTACACTTGAAATCTTCTGCTAAAACGTACCTCTCAACCATTCTGCATTTCCCCTTTTTGACTACATAGTAAATGTCCTTTATTGCCATGCCTTAGAGCATAGCAGTCGCAAACGGGAGGGAGCACACCATAATGGAACAGAAAGACTCCATGAGCTATATTGACAGTCGCTTCGCTGCTGATGCAATATGACTTTCATGGCCCTGTTTGTCAGAAGAGCTAGCATCTTTCTGGTTACGGCGGCTCTAGTTGCCGGGATGGTAGCCTGTGGTAATGCTACTACCGAATACTACCTTCTCATAGGGAGCACTGAAGGTGGTGAGGTAGCCCAACCCGGAACGGGAAGGTTTAGCTATGATGAGGGGACAGTTGTCGACCTGGTGGCCGAGCCTAATGAGGGCTGCCGCTTTGTCAATTGGACCGGCAATGTTAGCACCATTGCCGATGTCGAGGCTGCCACAACCACCATCACCATGAATGACAACTATCTAGTCTATGCTATCTTTGGCCGGGAAATACGGGATTGGTATGATCTGGACGCCGTCAGAGACAACCCGTTCGGCGACCACACCCTGATGAACAACCTTGATTCAACTACTCCCGGTTATGAGGAATTGGCAAGCCCTACAGCCAATCAAGGAAAGGGCTGGCAGCCGATTGCAACCTGGCCTTTCTCGTCGTTCACCGGCGGTTTCGACGGTCAGGGACATGAGATAAGGGACCTGTTCATCAACCGGCCTATTGAAAGTCCTGTCGGGCTTTTTGGTCTTGCTGGAGAGGGAGCCGTCATCAAAGATATCGGCATGGTGGACATCACTGTGACTGGCTATTACTATGTCGGCGGTCTGGTGGGATATAACAACGGCGCCATCACTGACTCCTATTCCACAGGAGAGGTGAGCGGCGTAGCAGGGATGGCTGGTGGTCTGGTGGGCCGAAATTCTGGCACCGTGAGCAACTCCTATTCCACCGCCAGCGTGAGTAGTATTGTGAGCGTCGGTGGTCTGGTGGCAGACAATTGGGATGGGACAGTTAGCAACTCCTACTCCACCGGTAACGTAATTGGCTCTACGTGTGTTGGTGGTCTGGTAGCATATAACCGCTGGGGCACTGTAACCGACTCCTATTCCACCAGCAGCGTGACCGGCGACGAGGAAGTCGGCGGTCTTGTGGGACGGAACTATGATAGCACTGTGAGTAACTCCTTCTGGGACACCGAAACCAGCGGACAATCTAGTTCAGCTGCAGGGACAGGCAAGAATACCACGGAGATGCAGAACATCGACACCTTCTCAGGTGCAGACTGGGACATAACTGAGGTCGCTAACCCCAACACACACAACCCAGCATATGTCTGGAATATCGTTGACGACGAGACCTATCCCTTCCTGAGCTGGGAGGCCGTTTCTTAATACGACGGAGCCTCACGCTGGCTCCAAGAATCCAAATAGCTCAGAGAAGGCTATGTGAACATCGAGAAGAGGGTACGCCCCCTGGATTGGGCTATGGACTCAGATTCACGCTCTCGACGAAGGTGAATACCCCGATTCCGCCATCCCGGTACACGTTGACCGTTGCCTGATCACTGCCCACTACGACATCGAAGTAGGTCAAGCCGTCACCCGGGTCATTCCCGGCATTACCGGCATCGAGCTGCCAGACGTCGCCGACATGGTCTTCGTCGCCCTGGTGCTTGGAGTAGTAGTGAGTGTGGCCACAGAAGAAGGCTTGAACATCCTCAGCTTCAAGCAGGCCCCAGAACGCGTCCCGATTGTCAGGATACTGGTCCAGGCTGTCACCCACATGACGGTTGTAGGGAAAGGCCGGCTCATGACCGAAGACAAATACGAACGGTTTAGTGTTGGCTGTCAGGTCCGCCGCCAGCCAATCGTACAGAGCCGCCACAATGTCACCGTCGGTAGCGTTGTCGCTGCCGAGCGTCGTCTCGCCATCCCAGTACTGGTTCAGTGCGACAAAGTGTGCGTTGCCATGGTCCCACGAGTAGGTTGTCTCAACACTTCCGGTGGGTCCGTCCTGATTTGTGCTGAACTTGAGTGCAGTTCTACCGTTGTTCCCGGTATTGTACTCTGTTCGTAGCCATTCCATATCGCTCAGGGTTTCAGCTTCATGATTGCCGATAATTGGATACCATATCGCCGCAGTGCCAAAGTTGTTGTCGATCTGAGCCCGATTCTCCGGGATCGTATTATCTATGTCCCCTATGGAAACATGGAAGATGCCGGGGCCAGGCCCGTCATTGATTGCCTGTAAGAGCTTCCCAAACCTGGTGTGGTAGCCACGCATATCGGCCGTCACGGTAAAATGAAAACCATCGGCGGGCGGCGTAGCAGGAACACATGCCATTAAGCAGCCCACCACAGCCATCACCAAAATCAACAGGCCAACAGGCAAAACCAGTCTAGTTCTTGTCACAGGCAAATCCTCGACCAGAGTTGGAATCTTGTTCTTTCTGTACCCATTGTAGCCCTGGCTGTACCTGGCTTCAATCCTTTCACAGAACCTCCCAGGAATTCAACTTTTCCGCTTTGGTATGAGGAAGGCTGTGTTGTTTCTGTACTCCGTGAAGGGCTGACCGTACCGGATGACGAGGTCCTTTTCCTCCCCCTTACACATCATATAGAAAATTGGAATCCAGACTACTGAGAGTATGGCCAGGAAGGGAGAGTTCAGCATAAACGCTATCACCCACCATAGGGCAACCTCTCCAGTTGCCTGTGGATGCCTCATCTTCGTGTAGATACCTCCACAGAGCCCATGCGCCTTCTTTGGCGCAATACTCTCTTCTCCTGCATCCTTCAAGCCCCTCCACATCAGATAGACGCTGGGCACAAGGATAACAACGGCAACGGCAACCGAAACCCACCGGTCCCAGGGAAAGGTGTTCGGCAACGGAACTGGCAACGGGTAGAAAGAATATACAACGTAGTTGGCGACGACAACAACTTCAAAGGCTGAGGCTATTATCCTGTATCTCTTGCACCTGGCGTACGCAACCTCTCCGATTTTCTTCTCCAACGCAGCAGGCCCTACGCTCTTAACATAGAAATATGTGAACAGAACGGCTGATACGATTAGTACCGCAAAGTTTGTCCAGGCAATTATCACTGTTCGTCAGTTATGACCATCAGTTTTGATTTTCCGTTCAATTTTGGGCATTTCGGAAACCCTTCATCATTTTAGCATTGTCGCCGACATAGCGGCTCCGGTTGTCACCCGCCAAGCCCTCCGACCAATCGGCTCGGTGGCCTTGTTGCCTGCTCTGCTGCATGCTAAACTTTGCCGACAAGCAAATGAAGAAACGCGTTTTCTCGGGGGCGCGCCCCACAGGCAGACAGCATATCGGTAACTACCTGGGGGCGGTGCAAAACTACGTTGCCCTTCAGGATGAATATGACTGCGTCTACTGCGTGGTGGATATTCATGCCCTCACCACTCTGGAAAACACGGAATCCCTGCAGGAAGACA
>CAYSBO010000081.1:0-4915 GCA_964429285.1 uncultured Dehalococcoidales bacterium
CTAATTTTGACGCATCCATACCCTTTTCGGTAACAATAATTATGACGCAATTCGGCAGAGGCCTCCAGTCAGGGCTCAAGAGGAATCCCATGCCTTGGCTTTCTCCCCGGCCTGGCTTTTCTCCTCCGGCGATTTTCTGGCGAACAGGGGAATGCCCAGAGCTGAGATTATCACCGTAGTCACGATAACTAGTACTACTATGTCGGGGTAGAGCCGGGCGTTGGGAATGCCCGAGGTGGCGACTATTTCAGCTACCACGGCAGCCGATAGCCCTCTAGGCAGCATGGTAGTCAGTATTCCCCTGCTGCCAGCAAGGCTCGTCTTGCGTCTGGCAATGCCACATACTATTATGCATCTCACTCCCAACAGCACGAAAGACAGGATGACGGCCGGCAGTATTACGCCGGGGTCATCGAAGGTTATCATCATTCCCAGATAGGCAAAGAAGAATGTCTTCACCAGGAAGGATATTTGGCGGTGGAACTTCATCATTGTATTGTGGATTTCGATAGTCCTCTTGGTGCGCACAAACCTGGCGAAATCCATGCCGTTTCCCAGAACAAACCCGAAGACCAGAGCGAAAATGGCTCCGCTGCCCTGCAGACTCTCTACACCCAGAAACAGCAGGAAAAGGACGGCCAGGGTCAGGATATCGTCGTATATCTCGCCTTCTATGAAGGTCAGCACCCAGAGCCAGGCGAACCCGGCGGCACCGCCGATCACCAGCCCTAGAAGAAAGCGCCTGCCGATAGCTGCGACAATGGCAGAGGGTACGTTCCCGGCTGCCCCAACGGTCATGACCTCCAGGATGACCAGGGCGATCACGATCACCAGGGCACCATTCAGACCGGATTCTATGTGTAGCAGGGAGCAGACCTCACCGGTCACCTTGGCCCGTCTGATGAGGGGCATCACGATAGCGGGACTGGTGCCGCCTACGATGGCTCCGAGCAACAGGCTGTTCATCAATCCCCAGCCCAGGTAGAAGTAGACAAAGACCGTTGCCGCGGCCATGCTGAGCCCGAGTGTTAGCAAAGCCAGCGCTACTGCCCTGGCAGCGCTGGCTCTGGCATGGAAGAAATCCATGCCCAGACCACCATCAAACAGGATGATGACCAGGGAGAGGCTGGCTATGAGTGGTGAGGCTTGGGCTACCCACGCGGGGTCCACAATATGAAGGACATGCCCTGCCACATAACCCAGAGCCAGTAGCACCAGTATGTCGGGAAAGCTTATCTTCTTGAACAGGTAATCGCCGATGAACCCGATAATGAACAGAATTCCCAGCAATCCCAGTATTTGTGCAGCGGTCATCCCTCGCCTGCCTTATCTGTGAGGAGCGAACAGTATCATACTCAACCGTTTTCTGTAAATGGCGGCTCTCGTACCGCATCTGTGAGACAGCCGCTTTAAAAGGCAGGATAAACTCACATCTCTTGCGGGGCTGCCATGCCCATAAGGTGCAGCACTTTGGCCAGGGCAATCTGAGTTGCCTTGACCAGCTTGAGTCGGGCCCGGCTTAAGGCTTCGTCTTCCGAGACAACCCGGCATTGCTTGTAGAAGCTGTGGAAGACGGTGGCCAGGTCCTGGGCATAGTAAGGCAGGTACTGAGGCTCGAGGCTGGCCGCTACCCGCTCTACTATCTCCGGCAGAAGTATCAAGCGGCGAATCAGAGTCAGCTCAGGCTCGGTGGTAAGCAGAGAGACATCGCCTTCGCTATAGTCTATTTCTCGCTCTTCAGCCAGGCGAAGAATGCTGGCGATGCGGGCATGCGCATACTGAACATAATACACGGGATTGTCCATCGATTGCTTTTTGGCCAGCTCTATATCGAAATCCATCTGGCTATCAGCCGAACGGGAAAGGAAAGAGAACCGGCAGGCGTCCGTCCCTACCTCGTCTATCACCTCCCGCAGGGTAATAATATCGCCACTGCGCTTGGAAACCTTCACTATTTCCTCCCCACGCCGCAGAGTGACCAGCTGGCAGATTATCACCTTGAGTTGCTCGGGGTTCTGCCCCAGGGCCTTGAGCACCGCTTTCATTCGGGGGACATGTCCCTGATGGTCGGCCCCCCAGATGTCGATGACCCGGTCGAATTTCCGCTCCACAAACTTGTTGTAGTGATAGGCCACGTCGGAGGCAAAATAGGTGGGAGAACCATCACTGCGCACCAGGACGTTGTCCTTGTCTTCGCCCAGGGAGGTCGACACGAACCAGGTGGCATTTTCCTTTTCGGCAATGTATCCCCCACTCCGAAATAGGTCCATCACTCTTTTGTATTGGTTGCCCTGGTACAGGCTTCGTTCCGAAAACCAGACATCGAAATCAACGTTCAGCAGCTTGAGGTCTTCTTTGATTCCCTCCAGTACCCTGGCAATCCCGATCTCCCCCAGCTGCGAAGCTGCCTCGCTCTCGGGCATCAGCAGGAATTTGTCGCCTTCTTCCTGCGCAATTTCTTTGGCCAGGTCGATCATGTAGTGACCGTGGTAGCCGTCCGAGGGCAGCTGGGTTTCCCTGCCCAGACACTGCTGGTAACGCGCGTAGAGGGAATGACCGAAGTTAGCTATCTGGCTACCCAGGTCATTTATGTAGTATTCTCTTTCCACCGAGTACCCCGAGGCGGCCAGCACATTGGCCAGGGTACTGCCCAGCACGGCGCCCCGACCATGGCCTACATGAAGGGGCCCGGTCGGATTAACGCTGACAAACTCGAGTTGGACCCGCTCGCCCTCGCCCCGCTCAATGTCGGCATAGGACTCGCCGGCGGCCAGCACCAGCTCCACCTGCCTCCTCAGCCAGTCCTCACGCAGGGTGAAGTTGATGAAGCCCGGAGCAGCAACCCAGTACCTTTCAATCTGGGGCGGCGGTATTATGTGTTCGGAGATTTCCGCGGCTATGGTCATGGGAGACATCCTCATAGACCGGGCCAGCTTCAAGGGGAGGCCGGAAGCGAAATCCCCATGTTCGGGGTTCTGCGGGTGTTCTATCACCACTTCGGGCAGGGTAGCCGAGGCAAGCGCACCGTCCTTCTGGCCCTCCAGTACGGCCTGCTCCAGACATCTGGCCAGTTCCTGCTTGAGAGCGACTAACTCCATTCGGCACCTCTGGACCACGCCATGTTCAATTGATGGCGTAGTGGTTGATGTTCGGCCTTCCTCAAGCCGGGGTCCTTCTGAAAGAGCGTCATCGCTTCTTGCCGGGCCAGCTCCATGCTGTGCAAATCGGTCAGCTTGGCGAGCCTGAGTTCGGGCAGGCCGCTCTGATGGGTGCCGAAGAATTCCCCGGGACCCCGTAGCTCCAGGTCTTTTTCGGCCAGGGCGAACCCGTCGTGGACCTTCTCCATCAGCCCCAGGCGCTCCTTCGCTTCAGGTGAGCCCTTTTCAAGGATAAGAATGCAATAGCCCTGTTCCTTGTCTCGCCCCACACGCCCTCTGAACTGGTGTAGCTGAGATAAGCCAAACCGTTCGGCACCCTCCACCAGCATGACCGAAGCCTTGGGTACATCAATGCCCACCTCCACCACCGAGGTGGAAACCAGAACATTAAGCTCTCCCGCCCGAAAATGACGCATCACTTCTTCCTTCTCACTGCCATGCATTTGACCGTGCAGTAGTCCCAATTTCAATTCCGGGAACACCTCCCGGGACAGTCGCTCATACTCCGTCTTGGCCGCCTTTGCCTCAAGTATCTCAGATTCTTCTATCAAAGGGCAAATGATGAAAGCCTGCCGGCCGTTGCTGACCTGGCGATGCAGAAAAGTATACGCTTTTTCTCTCTGTGTCGGCTCCAGCCATTTCGTCTTCACCACCTGTCGCCCCGGCGGTAGCTCATCGATAGCCGAAAGGTCCAGGTCTCCGTAGAGGGTCAGTGCCATGGTCCGGGGAATAGGTGTCGCCGTCATCACCAGCACGTGAGGGTTGAACCCCTTCTGCCGCAGCGCCGAGCGCTGTACCACGCCGAACCGGTGTTGCTCATCTATCACCGCCAGTCCCAATCTGGTGAATTCTACCTCCTTCTGGATAAGGGCATGGGTGCCGACCACAATATCGACTTCGCCCTGCCCGATTCTATCACGTAGCTTCGCCTTCTCGGGACCGCTGAGGCTTCCGATGAGCAAAGCTATGGTGAGCGGCGCGGAGGTAAATCCCGTGTACCGCCTGATCGTTCCTTCGCCCGGCTCCGGACTATCTTCCTCGGTACCGACCTGGGACAGGTACCCGCAAATGCTGGCATAGTGCTGCTCGGCCAGGACCTCGGTGGGGGCCATCAGCGCCCCCTGGTAACCGTTGGCCGCAGCCACCAGCAGCGCCAGTGTCGCAATAACGGTCTTGCCGCTGCCCACCTCCCCCTGGAGGAGACGCGACATGGCTTTGGGCTGCCTGAGGTCGCCCGATATTTCCTGCCAGACCCGCTCCTGTGCCCGGGTCAGACTGAAAGGCAGGCACCCCAGGAATCTATCCACAATTTCCCGGTCTACCTGGAAGGCCGTGCCCGGCTGTCCTTCCTTCCAGTCCCGCTTCCTGGCCAGTACCCCTAGCTGCAGAAGGAACAGCTCGTCGAAGGCCAGCCTCCTCCTGGCACTTTCCGCCATCGTCCGGTCATCGGGGAAGTGGACCTGGGCGATGGCAGTGGGCAAATCCGGTAGTTGGCAGCGGCTCCGGATCTCCGGGGGCAGGAAATCGTCCAGTTGCCATGCATGGCCATCCACAATCTCCTTGGTCCACTTCCTTACCTGCCGGGGATAAAGGCCCTGGGTAAGGGGATACACGGGGACCAGCCGCCCGGTGTGAATCAGTTCCCTGTCTTTGAGCAGCTCCCACGCAGGGGACTCGAACACCTTGCGTCCCTTGAACTCGCTGACTGTACCGCTAATCACCACCCTGGCATTTGTACGAAAGGTCTTCGCCAGGTA
>CAYSBO010000082.1:0-4893 GCA_964429285.1 uncultured Dehalococcoidales bacterium
AGATGTAATGTGGCGGCTGAGTAACTACACCACCATTACTTGTGACTGCGGTGCCAAGTTACGAGTACCGCCCAAGTTCGAAGAGCCGATAGTCCGGTGTCCCCACTGCGGTAGAACACACCGGGTTTAACCGGACGGATTATCGTTAACCAAGTTCATCATACATAACCGGCAACTTCAGTACTCAGTGTCAGCCAGCATAAGGTCTTGACAACCTATCATTCTGATTGATACACTTGTTCTATAGAACATTCGTTAAATATAAATTGTAACAGGAGGCTATGATGAAGAAGCCCGAAATTAGAGAAGGGATTCTTAAATGCATAAGACATTACTTTGATGAGAAAGGCTATGCGCCGACCGTCAGGGACATCGTGAGAGATTGCAAAATTAGTTCAACGTCACTGGTCCAGTACCATTTGAATGTCCTGGAAAAGGAAGGACAGATTCATCGCGACCCGGAAGTTTTCAGAAGCATCCAGCTTGTAGAAAAGGAAGAGAATGAAGGGGTCAGCTTCTTGGTGCCACTATTGGGCACAATTGCTGCTGGAGAACCGATTCCTGTCGTAGATTCGGGTACCTGGAGTAACCAGGCTGAAGAAATGCTCAGGGTCACAACGGATGTGGTAGGAAACAAAGGCGATATCTATGCCTTGAAGGTAAAAGGAATATCCATGCTCGACGCTCTTATCAATGACGGTGATGTCGTGATTATGGAGGCAACACAAACCGTTGAAGATGGTGAAACAGCAGCCGTTTGGCTCAAGAATGAGCAAGAGGTAACGCTGAAAAAGCTTTACCGTGAACCGGAACGCGTTCGCCTGCAACCAGCGAACAGCGAAATGAAATCCATATATACTAGGCCTGATAACATTGAAGTGCAGGGTAAAGTGGTTGCCGTTCTGAGAAGGCTGGACCATTAGTCAGGGGTTGGAGATGAGAGTTGCGTGTTTCTTCTTTCCTCACTTCGCTGTTCAAGTTGAGGCAAGAGATAATAGTTCGTTAACAGGAAGGCCAATTATCATTGGAGGCCTGCCCTACGAACGGAAGGTCGTATATGATGCCTCAAGAGAGGCATCGGCATGTGGCGTCAGGCAGGGCATGCCCTTGAGAGCGGCATATACCATATGCCCGCAAGGGGTATTCTTACCACTGGACGAAGAAAAATACGCCAATATTTTTACTACTGTCTTGACTCTACTCGCTAATCAAAGCCCGGTGGTAGAAGCAGGAACCCCGGGCTCTGCCTTCCTTGATTTAAGCTATGAACGCCCCGATTACACCGCGGAGCTCCAGTTTGTCGACGGGGTCAGGCAGATGATTGAAAAACGTCTCCAGCTGCACCCCTGTGTATTCGTTGCCCCGAATAAATTTGTAGCCTGGGCAGCCAGCCAGGTCGCCAGACCGGGGAAGATCACTATTATTGCTGAAAAAGAGGGAGGGAATTTCCTCAAAGACCTGCCTGTATATCTTTTGCCTGCCTCTTCCAGAACCCTGGAGCGGCTTGAACTGCTCGGCATCTATCAAATAGGACAGCTTGCCAGTTTATCACTAGCGGCGGTTAGCCTGGAATTTGGAAACGAGGGCAAGCGGTTGTGGGAACTATCCAATGGAATTGATGAGTCAAGGCTAATTCCATGGAGTCAGGTGCCCATGCTGAAAGAGCAGGTTTACTTTGAACCCGCGGCAGAGAGTATCAGTCAAGTTCTGGCCAGCAGTGATGAACTCCTGTCCAGGTTAAGCCAGCAATTGAAGGAGCGCTGGCAATGCTGTCTCCGGCTAACAATATCCATGCATTTCAACAACGACCATATTGCTCAACGAGTGTTTCACTTCAAGCAAGCCACTTCCTCCAGGGAAACCATGTTACGCCACCTAAAGCAATACCTGGAGTCAGCAAGGTTCACGACTCCTTTAAGTGAAATGAGGCTGACCCTGACTGATTTCTGCCCTGAAAGCGGGAGACAAGCCCCCATTTCGTCGGGATTCTCAGACCAGCCCCTGAAATACAGGGAAAGGCTGGCTTCAGCCATAAGCTGGCTTCGGCAAAAATACGGCAAAGGGATAGTTGGCAGGGTGCTCGCTAAACCGAACAGTGCTTTACCAGAGGATTCCTTTTCCTTCACCGAATTTGATCTTTGAGAGATGAGCAAGTTATTCAGGGAACCTATAAGACTGGAAGTTGGGGAAAGTGCCCAGCACAAGCCCATCACCTTTCTTTACAAGGGAAGGAGAGAAAGGGTCAGAGAGACCCTAAAAAGATGGCGGGTAGATCAAGGATGGTGGAAGAGACCAGTTGAAAGGGAATACTTCCAGGTCAAGACTGCGTCTGGTACTGTCTGCGAACTCTACCGAAATTTGCTCACCGGAGTATGGTATCTGCAACGCCTCTATGACTAGAAGCGCTGATAACCCGATTTTATCGGCAAAAACTTACGTGGAGCTTCACTGCCATTCCAATTTCTCTCTTCTCGATGGTGCGTCTCATCCAGAGGACTTGGTAAGCCGGGCAGCAGACCTAAACATGCCTGCCTTCGCGCTTACCGACCATAACGGGTTATACGGAGCTATCCGATTCTACAAAGCATGCCTCAAAGCCAACATCAAGCCCATCATCGGAGCAGAGGTGACGCTGGAAAATGGCAATCATCTCACGTTGCTGGCAAAAAGCAACAAAGGCTACTCCAACCTGTGTCAGCTGATAACCAGGGCCCAGCTAGAACACGGGAAAGGCAATCCTGTTCTCAATCTGGAAACTCTCGCCCTGTACTCTGCTGATCTGATTTGCCTCTCTGGTTGCCGCAAGGGAGAAATAGCCAGCTCAATCATTGCTGGACGAACGGAGAAGGCTTACGAACTAGCCAGAAGGAATATCGAGATCTTTGGCCGGGAGAATTTCTATATAGAGCTTCAGAATAATCTCTACCCCGAGGATGACCATCTTTGCCGCGCCCTAGTCGAACTGGCTCATACTCTTGAACTGCCTTATGTAGCCACCAACAACGTTCACTACGCCAGAAAGGAAACCCACAGGCTCCACGATGTCCTCACATGCATTAAGAACCGGACAACCCTGGATGAGTGTGCCTCTTTAAGACTTAACTCCGAATTCCACCTCAAATCCTTTGAAGAAATGGCACAGCTTTTCCAGGATTACCCGCGGGCGATTTCCAATACACTCGCCATAGCTGAGCAATGCAACGTCAACATGGATTTCTCAGGCTATCGTTTTCCGGAATTTCTCTTACCCCCGGGTGAGACTCCCAAGAGATATCTGGCTGAGTTATGCTGGCAAAAGGTATACGACAGGTACGATCCAGATTTCATCGAGAAGAATCCAGAGGTAGAGGTAAGGATAAACCACGAGCTTAATCTAATAGAGAAACTCGGACTATCGGGCTATTTCCTTATCGTGTGGGACATTATGGACTATGCTGAAAGAAATGGAATTCCTGCTCAGGGCCGAGGCTCGGCAGCCAATTCCATAGTAGCCTATATCCTGGGCATAACCATGGTGGACCCATTAAAGAATAAGCTATTTCTGGGCAGATTTCTGAATGAAGAAATGTCGTCTATCCCCGACATCGATATCGACGTGTCCACAAATCACAGGGAAAAGCTCATTCAATACGTTTATGAAAAACACGGACAGGCACATACTGCTATGGTCTGCACCTATGTAACCTTCCAGGCAAGAAATGCTGTAAGGGAGGTGGGCAAGGCAATGGGGATGCCGGATTACCTGATTGATAAGATGGCAAAATCAGTTTCAGTATACGGGGCCAAGGATATAGAGCAAGACCTCGCCGACGTTGAGGAATTTCTGCCCTATCGCACGTCTGTACCATGGCAAGAGTTCACCTCTCTTTGTCAGGAGATTCACGATTTTCCCAGGCACTTATCAATTCACAATGGAGGGATGCTTATCTCCTCTTGCCCTTTAACTGAAATAGTGCCCCTGGAAAAAGCCACCATGCCAGGGAGGATAGTCTGCCAGTGGGATAAAGACAGTGTTGCCGATGCCGGATTGATAAAAGTGGACCTGCTCGGCTTGAGGGTGTTATCGCTCATTCACGAGGCTTGTGAGCTTGCAGAGGAGCATCATCCCGATTACCCCGGGACAAAGCTTACCCCTGGCAACTTGGCTTTGGATGACCAGGAAGTCTACGACATGATTGGCCGGGGCGACACAATAGGTGTCTTCCAGGTAGAAAGCCGGGCCCAGATGCAAACCCTGCCGCAAATAAGACCTCGTTCTATCGAGGACCTGACTATCGAGGTGGCCCTTATCAGGCCGGGGCCACTGCAAGGAAACATGGTCCATCCGTATATTCGGAGAAGGAAAGGACTGGAAAAGGTAACTTATCTGCATCCAAAACTGAAGCCAGTGCTTGAAGATACACTGGGCGTTCTCCTGTTTCAAGAGCAAGTAATCCAGGTTGCCACTATAATAGCCAATTTTACGCCGGGTGAGGCCGACTCTTTGAGAAGGGCAATGAGCAAGAAAAGATCGAGAGATGCCATGAACGAGTTGAGGCAGAACTTTATTGATGGAGCAAAGAAGAATGGCGTGGGGAACAGCCTCGCAGGCCGCATCTTCCAAGCCCTGGAGGGCTTTGCTGAATATGGCTTCTGCAAGAGCCATGCAGCCGGCTTTGCTCTTCTATGTTATCAGTCCGCCTGGCTCAAGAAATGCTACCCGGCTGAATTTTACTGCGCCCTGCTCAATAACCAGCCCATGGGATTCTATTCTCCGGAGGTCATTGTGCGGGACGCCAGGAGGCATGGAATAGACATTCTACCCACACACATCAACAGGAGCAACGCCAGGTGCACCATCGAAGATGGCAAAGTCAGGCTTGGCTTGATGTACGTCAAGGAAGTGGGAGAGAA
>CAYSBO010000083.1:0-4444 GCA_964429285.1 uncultured Dehalococcoidales bacterium
GTTCAAATATCGGATGGCAGACCATACAGAGCTAAACAAGGAATCTTTAAGCAAAACAACAGAAAGTATTGACAAAGATGTGAAGGTATGATATAACATAGGAAACTGAAGGAAATAAGTGAGGTAAGGCAATGGAAAATTTAAGAGCAAACACAGGAATGGTCAAGGTTGCATGGGGAGACTGGGAGAAAAGGGAGACGTTACTTTGCCGACCGCATCAGATCATCCAGATGGTCAATCCACTACTAACCACATTCTACAATGACATACTGAACCTAGACTTCTCCAGCGACAGTGGAGTAACGGCCGAAGTGTCGATCCAGGAATATAATGACGGCGTTGAGCGTGTAATGCTTATAGTTCACGCTGCATAGAGGTAAGGCAATGAAAGTGAGAGTAACAATAAGAGGCAGGCTCAGGGGCCCAATACTCCAAGTAGTCACATGGCACGGTGGCGAGCGCCAGAGGCTTGCGTTCAGCGGCCTGCCGGTAATGATGAGCACTATAACAATAGGGAGGAATTAAGTATGGAAAACAATGGTCTGTATTATACCGTCAACGAGACGGCAAAGATTCTGCGATGCAACAGGAGCACAATCCTGAGCCGCATCCATGACGGCGACATCCCCGCTTTCAGGATTGGCATCGGCAAGCGGCGCTGGCTCGTGCCCAGAGAATGGGTGCATAATCTAGCAACAACAGCACAGGAGGAAGGTCATGGAGTTTAACATTGATATAAAGTGCTTCTCTTGCGGGGAGACGCTGGACATTATTGGTAGTGAATTCCATACATACTATGATGGCATGGACATCATTGTGAAGCCGTGCAGGAACTGCAACCATGAACCTGAGCCAATATTATCTAACCGGTTTGATGACATATTCAGAGATTAAGAATGGAAAGGAGCAAGATAGAATGAGATTTAAAGTAACAGAAACCACATTCGCAAAATATCCCAAAGACGATAAGGAATTAGAGGTTTGCCTCCACGTATTTGAGGACGGTGATATTGGACTTTTAGTCAATGGAGAAATGATCTTATATCTCAAGACAAATGGTCGTATCCTGATGTCTAATCTCTATCCTGATAAATATAAAGAAATGGGATTTCAGGTAGACGATGATCATGTAAAGGTAACATGGTAGACCAAGACGTGAACATAAATCATGGAAAGGAACACAAGATGATAAATAAAGCCGTATATCGTATATCAGCCGCAGGATATTGCCCGCGCCGGCTGGGAGCCATCCACCTGGGATACCCTGTAACAGCGCCATCATACTCTCTCATGGCAGCCGCAGAAGAAGGCCGCTGGCACGAGGATCGCATCCGGAACGAGCTTATCGCAGAGGGCTTGGTTATCGAGCATGAAGGCGAGTGCCAGTTGCAGGGTTGTGAAGGCAAAGAAGGCGTTCATGTCGAGGGCTTTCTCGGCAATAATGTCATGCTCATAGGGCACATGGACGGCCTGATACTGGATGATACCAGCAGCAGGTACTTACCGTCCGGGAAAAGGGCTGTGCTTGAGGTCAAAAGCATGTCCGAGTACGAATTTGCCCGCTGGCGCAAAGAGCGCTGGGCCGGGTTTCCCGCATACGCTGACCAGCTTACCTGCTACATGCATCTGGAGGAGTGCGACAAAGCGCTCTACGTTGTGAAAAATCGAAACAACGGACTGAAGGACATCTTTGTGCAGGACGGCACTCCCTCAAACTATCAAGTCATCCGCGAGAGAATAGAAACAGTAGCAGCTGACGTGCAAAAAAATAGGCTACTTGATGCTGAATACAATTATGACAGCATCGAGTGCAGGCGCTGCGAGTTCAAGAGCCTGTGCCTGATAGAGGGTACTGTCAAGCTGGACGAGGAGAAAGCAGTATTCTACTCGCATCAGTGGCGATATGCGAAGCAAATGGAACAGGACGCCCAGAACATGAAAGAGGAAGCAGAACACTACCTGAAAGGGCATGTCCTCGCAAACAGCAATGACAGCACTCAGCCGTACAAGTACGAGGTCAACGGCCTGGTGATAGCAGGCTTTCCAACGAGAGAGTCGGCAGTATCCTATATTAAGGAGGCCGGATACCAATGCAGAATCACAGACACAAGCTCCAGCGGTTCGCCTGCGGGAACAAACAAAAGAGAGAAGAACCAGTCGGCCTCAAGCTGATGTCGGATGCCGAGATAGACCGTTGCTTGGTTAATGGTGACTGGGCGTACGACGCGGAACAAGACCGTTGCATAAATGTAAGAACAAGAGAAACGAAAGAGGTAATAGATTGGATAACGCAAAAGCAAAGCCTAATACCGCCTTACAGATAAGAAATTTCAAGTGTGAGATGGTAGCCTTCTACAAGAGCATCAGCAATGAGGTTACTCCGGAGGTAGACGGCTCAGGCATGAAGATCATCGACCAGAAGCCCGACGGCGTTGGAGGCTCGCAGGACTACATCATCGAGGCTTACATGCGGGACAGGCTCAATCACCACTTCCCCGGCTGGAGCTGGGAGGACGGACAGATACAGCTCATGGGCAGCGAGTGGGTCTTGGTCTCAGGACATCTGGTAATACTGGATGAATATCTGCTGGCTTTCGGTAAGAATCCACCAGAACGTCGCTTTTTTGGCGCAGGGGCGGCTCGAATCCAGTTCAGGCGTAACCAACCCCACACAGCAGAGAATGTCATTGATATCGACAAGAATGTGAAATCGGCAAACTCCAGCGCCTTAAAGGTTGCCATCAACAGGCTGTGCGGCATCGGGGACGATATCTACAGGAAGCGCATAGACGAGGACGGCATGGGCACTATGGAAGAACACGAGAATAACCTGCTGTCCGAGCCTTCGGACGCCGCAAGGGGCTTTGATGCCAAGATTAAGAGGAACAAGCTACGTTACAGTGATGTGTTTGCCGTGCTGGAAGTGAAGGGCATGAACGACATCACTGACTTTGTAAACGCATGGAATATCGTGCAGAAAAAACTGCTGGGAGGTGACTAGGAACAAAACACAATCGCATATGGGTTGAAGCCGATGAATTGAACTAAAAAATGCGTAAGAACTTGAGAGGAGGCATTAAAGTGCCAGAGAAAGAATTAACACCGATTACAGGAGCAATAGAGTTACCGGTAGACCAGGAAACCTACGAGGATCAGTCTGTAGGCAGCAGGTTTGTTGACGAGGTCGGAGACTACAAGGTCGAGTTCGGCATGCCGATGTGGATAGAGCCGGGCTTCTCAATGGCTTTCCCCTTTACCGTCACCCAGCCGGGCAGACAAGCAGGCAAAGAGGCACGCATTAATGCAGGCATCAGCGCGGAGGCTTTCTGGAAGGTCAAAGAGCTTGCCGTTGCCTGTGGTGTGGATGTCGAGTTTTCCAAAGGCAAGGACGGACAGAAGCGCCCGAAGTTCGACCCCAGCGACTTCGCCGGTAAGGAAGCCATCGTGACTTTTGTTACAGAGCCGGGCCGAAACGATCCAAGCAGGACATTCGTGGTTCCCAAGTCGGCGCGTGCAATCGAGAGCGTCGTGGAGGAGACCAACTAGCCAGCAGCCGGAATGGGGGAGCGCAGGTCAATGGGACAAGCATGGCCTGCCTCCCCCTCTCCAAACTTTAACAGGAGCGTATGATGCAAGAGCCACAGCCACAGTATAGGGAGCGCAAGAAGTTCGTGGACGACAGGGAACCTTCCCTCATCCGCACCGAGCTGCTGAAGGCTGGCTGGCAGCAAGCCCGCCTGTACTCAGGTGACTACCTGTTCCAGACGGTGAACTACAAGTGGGTGTGCGTCACACGCAAGACCATCCCCGACCTGCTGGCCTCGATAGGGAAAGTGTTTGGCAAGCAACTGCTGACCATGAGCGAGAGTTACGAATATCGCATCCTGCTGGTCGAGGGCAACTGGAGAACCATAGACGGTTACATCGAGACCTCGCGCGGCATCCAGAGATATCATGATTCAGCGGCGCTAAACTTCATCCGCTCATGGCAGGACAGGGGCATCACAGTCGAGCGCACAGCAAACGAGGGTCACACCATCCGCAGGCTCAACGAACTCTACGCGTATTACATGCGAGACGTACATGCAGGCGGGCTGCCCAAGAAGATAGAGGGCGATCCGCGCCTGCTGGCCTTCGGAGAGGGCATCGGAGCCAAGATGGGCAAGAAGCTACTGGAGAGATTCGGGAGCCTGCGAGGTGTGGCCTGCGCTGATGTCGGGCAATTGATACAGGTAGAGAGCATCGGCAAGGGCAGAGCAGAAGCAATATTCAATCATTTTAATAGAGAGGCAGGAAGCAACCAATGATGAAACTTAGTGATTATGACCTTTGGGATTTTTCACCACTTCTTAAATATGACTCACTAATTCTATGTCCTGAGTGTAATAAATGGACTCTATGGAATCTTTGGAAACAAGGGGATGTTCATTGTGATGACTGTGGT
>CAYSBO010000083.1:4454-4858 GCA_964429285.1 uncultured Dehalococcoidales bacterium
TATGCAATGCCCTAAATGCCTATTCTGGTTTGACAGTGTATACAGTTCTGAATTTCAAACTAAAAAGGAAGGTGAGTAATGATTAAAGACTACGGCACTATCAGAAGGGAATGCGGGTGCATGCCGGGATATCACCTGTGCGATGAAGCCGACAAGCTCAAAACGCAACTGGAGAGCTTGTACCGGCAGGGCAAGAACAAAAAGCAGGATGACCCTGTCTGGATTGAGTACAGACAATTAAGAGACGAGTACATGACACACATGCAGGTCACGGTTGCGGAATATGAGGAGCTGAGAACGCTATGAGCGGAAATGGCAAGTTATTGGATGCCGACTGTATCATGTCGGCGCTGGCAGTAGAAACCACTATACAGCAGGTACAACGTGGAATCATGAACCTGCAA
>CAYSBO010000084.1:0-2472 GCA_964429285.1 uncultured Dehalococcoidales bacterium
CATAGAGCAGCTGGCCAGCCATAAGCAGCAGCACCAGGGCGGTGCACCAAGCTCCCCGGGTGTAATCTGTTTGGGCTGTGGCAAAAGCATCCCCCTGGAGCCATCCAGAGCTAACTACAGCGGGCCACTCACCTGCCCCAACTGCCAACGGACCATGACCGTCACTATAGAAGACGGTGAGGTGGTCGTAGCTCGACTCGGTTAGCGGAACCCACGGCACCGTGCCACCCAGGCCTGCCATGAATCGTCGCCCTCCTCACTGAACAGGGCAGCATATACTGATGTATCCCTACAAGCCTCCAGCAGACGAAGTTAGTGCGGCGACCGTTTCCTTGTCCAAGCCCTGTACCAGCGCCGTTACCAGCGCAGCGGCATTGTCAAAATCATCGCGCCGAAGAATTGCATTATGGCTATGAATATGCCGGGTCGGCACACTGAGGACCACCGTGGGTACCCCTGTTCTGTGCAAATGGATTGGCCCGCCATCGGTCGAGCCTTTCTCTATAGTCGACATTTGAAGCGGAACATCGAGCTTTCTGGCGGTGTCAATTACCATGTCACGAAGTTTGAGATTGGGTATCATACGGGCATCATAGGCCAGGAGCGTAGGGCCAGCTCCCAGTTTTATGGCTGACTCTTCCGGCTTGATACCCGGCACGTCGCCGGCAATGTCCGTCTCCAGAATGATGGCTACATCGGGGTTGATGACCTCAGCGCTGGTGGTTGCCCCCCGGGCACCAACCTCTTCCTGTACCGTGCCCACGCCGAAAACAGTGTTGGGGTGCTCCTTCTCCATCAGCTTCTGCAGCACGGTGATAACCAGCGCACAGCCAACCCGGTCATCGAAGGCCTTGGCCATATAGGCCTTTGTATCGGGCAAAATCGCGAATTCGCTGACCGGTATGATAGGGTCGCCTACACGAATACCGGCGTTTTCGACTTCTTCCTGCGACGTGGCCCCGATATCGATGTACATGTCCTTCTTCTCAGAGACCTTCTTGCGCTCGTCATCGGAAAGAAGATGCGGAGGCTTGGCGCCCAAAACCCCGATGATACTTCCTTTATTGGTCCTGATACGGACCCTGTGCCCGAGCAGGACCTGGTCCCACCAGCCTCCCAGAGGGGTGAATCTTACAAATCCTTCTTTGGTAATGAGCTTGACCATGAAGCCAACCTCGTCCATATGGCCCGCCAGCATTACCTTCGGCTCCTCGGCCAGGCCCTTCTTCTTGCAGATCAGACTGCCGAGCTTATCCTCCAGTATCTCTCCCAGCGGTTCGAAGTACTTCCTGGCCACCTTGCGCGTCTCGGCCTCGTATCCGGCTACTCCATCGGACTCGGTCAGCTCCTTCAGAAGCAACTCTGTGTTATCCATGCGCAATCACCTCTCTAACGATATCGGTAGCCATTATGATAACCGAAAACGCCGCAACAAGCGAGTGCGCGCAGGTATTTCGCCTTAATCGAGGAGGCACATTACTCTTCGTGGGACTCGAGGAAGGCGAGCACCATGTCATTGAAAAGTTGCGGGTACTCTTCCATCAGCATGTGCCCTGTTCCAGCTATGACATGAATCTCAGCGGAAGGGATTCTATCTGCCCATTGTTCTATGCTATTCCACGTGACCCAGGTATCATGTTCGCCCCAGAGAATCAATGCGGGAGCGGTAATGTCTTCAAGGTCGAAGTTGACGGTGTTCTCAGGCATGTCCCTGGTCATAGCCAGCAGCGATTGTGCCCACTGCCCTGTAACCAATCGGTTGTAGTAACCGTCTACAACCTCCGATGTCACGATGTCCTGGTAGTAAGCACTTTCCAGAATACCGGCAACTCGCTCTTTTGTGGCGTAACGGGTAAGTAGTACTTCGCCTGTCCGTTTGAAGGGAGGGAACTTCAACAGGGCCGAGGCGAAAGCGTGGCCCCCATCCACGCCAACCGCGCCGCCGACGCTTACCAATCCGAGGACACTTTCGGGGTATAGGTGGGCGAAATGGAGCATAACGCTGGTGCCCATACTGTGCCCTACCAGGTAGGCCTGGTCAACCCCCAGCTCAGCAAGCACTTCCGACAGGAGTTCGGCCTGCGCCGGATGCGAATAGTCCGACTTGAAGTCCTTGTGGGAAAGACCGAACCCCTTCATATCCAGGGCAATGGTCCTGTAGCCCTGACCGGCAAAGAAGGGGACATTATGACGCCAGGAAAAGGTCGAACCTCCGAACCCGTGGATGAACACTATGGCTGCCTGCGCTGATTCCGGATTTTGCTCCTCGACATAGATGCGCACCCCGTCGACATCGAGGAACCGACCGTGTTCGCCGACCAGGTGTTCCTGGGATACACCGGCCTGGCTCTCACCGAGCGGAATCAGGTAGGGGACAGCACAAAACAGGAAGGCCAACACCAGTATTGCGAAAGATGCTATTGCCAGTCCACGGTGTCTGCGCCAGAAGTCTCTCACAACCACATTATACTA
>CAYSBO010000084.1:2572-4836 GCA_964429285.1 uncultured Dehalococcoidales bacterium
TCTCTTTCAAAGCACCGGATACCGACCGGGTTTGCGCTATCTGGAGGAGAAAGAGACCCATCGATGCTCAACAGAAATGACCCGTTCAGGGCACGCCAAGGGTTGTTCTGCATTCTGACAGCCATCCTGGTAATCGCCCCTCTTCTGGGCATTCCAGGCAATCTGGAAAGTTCCTCCGCCGCAACCGAGGAGCTGTATTTCTGCATCCTCCATACCAACGATATTCATTCTGCACTGATACCTCACTCGCCGGCAGTGGACTACCATCCCGAAGACGAAGACCTCTCCGTAGGCGGGGTTGCGCGGCTGGCTACCGCCGTCGACGAAATCCGGGAAACCAAGATGACGGAAGGTGAACCGGTCCTTCTTCTTGACGCCGGTGATTTCCTGGGAGGCTCTGCTTTCGCCTGGCTGGCCCTTCGCGGCTATGCCGCGGAGCTTACCATAATGCAGGAGATGGGATATGACGCCATAGCCATCGGCAATCACGAGTACGACTATGGCCCGGACGTCCTGGCGCAGTATCTTCTGAAGGCAGGGTACCCTGAAGCCCACCAGGAGACGCTGTTGCTGGCCTCCAACACGCAGCCACCGCCCGACCATCCGCTGGCTGCCCGGAGTCTTTTCAGGGACACAGGCGTGTTCGAGATGGAGAACGGCCTGAAGGTTGGAATCTTCAGTCTCATAGGTGAAGACGCCGTCCTGGTAATCGGCGAACCCGGGGAGGTGGAGTTCCTGGACCAGCACGAAGTGGCCCGCCGGATGGTAGACGAGCTAAATCAACAGGGCGCCGACGTTATCGTGGCCATAACTCACTCCGGTGTGAACGAGGACCGGGAACTGGCCCGAGGGGTATCGGGAATCGACGTGATCGTAGGTGGTCACTGTCATACCGCCCTGCATCAGCCGATCCTTGAAGGCGACACCGTCATTGTCCAGGCGGGCTCCTTGGGTATGTACCTCGGGCAACTGGAGCTGGCACATGACTCCAGCACCGGCAAGGTACGGGTTCGGAACGAAGAAAACGGCCACTCGTTTCTTGTTCCCATTGACAGCAGCTTTGCCTGTCATCCAGAAATCGATGCCCTGGTCCGGGAATACACCGTCATCTTGAACGAGTACATCGAGGAAATGACCGATGGTGAAGTGGACGATATCATGAGTACGGTAGCCAGGTCCGACTTCGTCCTGTCCGACCAGCCACCACTGAGTGAAACTCCCTTTGGCAACTTCGTTACCGACGCCATGCGCATGGTGGCCCAGGCGGTTGCGGGCAAGAGGGTCGACATAGCCGGCCAGGCCAACGGCAGTATCCGGAAGGGAGTCTTTCCAGGCACCAGTGAACACTCTGCAGGAAACGTTTCATTCTACGAGATTGCGGAAGCGATAGGCACAGGACACGGGCTCGACGGCTATCCAGGTTGTCCCATTGTCTCCCTCTACCTGACCGGCGAAGAAGTGCGTCGCCTGCTGGAAGTAGCCGTACTGTTGCAGGGGTTCATGGGAGATTCCTTCTTTCTACAGTTTTCCGGCCTGCGTTACAGCTACAACCCAACCAATGCGGTGCTCTTGACCATGCCTTTTGTGAACCTGCCTGTCCCTACCACCCGTGCGGTTGCCGATGCCGAGCTCTACACCGGGGACGGGATCCAGCCCGCAAATGGTGAAGATTATGTGCCCTTAAGGCGCGGAGACGAGAATTTGTACCACCTGGTTACGGACGCATACATCCTCCTCTTTCTTCCCACGGTGACGGAAATGCTGCCCCAGCTAGAGATGGTTCCCAAGAATGCCGATGGAGAGCCGGTGCCGCTGGAAAGAATAGACGAACTGATAGTGCGTCATGCCGATGGAAGAGAGCTCAAGGTATGGGAGGCGGTGATGATGTATACCGCAACCCAGTCAACCGGGGCGGACGGGGTGCCGCAGATCCCAGGTTATTACAAAGATACTACCGGGCGAATCAACAAAATCTGGACCTTCCCCCTGGTCGCGTGGCTTCTCCTGATACTGGCAGTTACTGCCGCGGCAATAGTATTCCTGCTCATCCGCAGGAGAAAGCAAAAGCAATTGCAGGGACACCATGACGGTTGAGCCTGCCACAAATCGAGTAGCACATACTGACAATAGTGAACGGTATGTTAAGGTGGCCGACACCTGTCCATCACCGTGGCACAATTCCCGCAATACCTTGCTCTAGAAATTACCATGTCTGTAACACGATTTATCAAGGATCTACTGAGGAGCCCCGAAGCAATCCCGAC
>CAYSBO010000085.1:0-1965 GCA_964429285.1 uncultured Dehalococcoidales bacterium
ATCGAGTCCTTGCGTCACGAATAGGCTACTTGCCCTGGATCAACGATAGAAACTCATTGCGAGTTGCTACTTTGCTTCGGAAATTGCCCCTTACAGACGAGGTTATCACTGTTGTGCCCGGCTTCTTTATCCCGCGCATAACCATACACAAGTGCTCGGCGTGGACGACCACGCCCACGCCATTAGGTTGAAGTGCGGCAAAGATAGCGTCCGCAATTTGCTGGGTCATCCTTTCCTGGAGCTGAGGCCGCCTGGCGCATATTTCTACTACCCTGGCCAGCTTGCTTACCCCAACCACTCTCCCGCCGGGACTGGGGATGTAGCCAACGTGAGCTAGGCCGTAGAATGGTAGAAGATGGTGCTCGCACATGGAATAGAAGGGAATGTCCCTTAGGATCACCATCTCTTCATATCCTTCCTCAAAGTCCACCGTAAGTTCAGCTTTGGGGTCGACATCCAAACCGGAAAAGAGTTCGGCATACATTTCAGCCACCCTGCGAGGTGTGTCCTGTATACCTTTCCTGAGGGGATCTTCACCAATAGCTTCGATTATAGATGTCATTGCCCGTTTGACTTTGTCTTGGTTAACCATCTAAATCCCCCTCTCCACGAAGACTACGCTGTCCTTGTCTGTGCTAGCGTAGAAATCCGAACCGATGTAGAGCAGCGGCTTTGTTTTCTCCAGGTTGAGGATTCCGGCCGGGGTAAA
Source organism: uncultured Dehalococcoidales bacterium (assembly GCA_964429285.1). Classification (GTDB taxonomy): domain Bacteria; phylum Chloroflexota; class Dehalococcoidia; order GIF9; family AB-539-J10; genus RBG-13-51-36. Next base: position 710 of record CAYSBO010000085.1, read on the forward strand.
TGCTTCCTCCAAGAAGTGGACAGCCACAATCTCACCTACTATCCAAATGTGGTCACCATAGGGCTTGCTGTCTACCAGTTTACATTCATAGGTAGCATAAGCGTCTTCCAAGACAGGTGCCGTAGTCTTCACAGGCTTCAATTTGCGGATATCAAGCCTCTGGAATTTGTCCATCTGTTCGCCAGAAGTGCCGCCGATGGCAGCGGCAAGCGATGCCTTGTGTGAAGGAACAAAATTAATTCCGAACTGCCGGCTTTCTTCTATCAACTGGTAGGTGAACCTCTTAGATGCAACGGCGATTCCGTAGAGGGGTGGCTTAAAAGAAATTGAGGTATGCCAGGCGGCGGTCATGGCATCATCCCTGCCGCGGGCACTGGCGGTGACTATGACCGGTACCTTGGGATAGTGGTGGCCGAATTTTCCGATATCCTCGGTGACTATTCTTGGCATAACGTTGGCCTCCTTTGCTCAGGGCCGCTGTCGCTACAATATCACTCTGCCCCTGTCGCTCTTAGCATCTCTGGAGTGGTCGGCAAGTTGAGAGCTTCCTCAACGGCTGCGAGTTCGGCGGGGACCTCTAACGGTGCCCGGGCATATCTCTTCGGTACCCCCGGATCCTTTAGCCCGGTGCCAGTAACGATGCAGACTACACGTTTCTTGGAGAAGTCGTTCTCCTTGGATAGCTTAATAAGCCCGGCCAAAGAGGCAGCCGAAGCCGGCTCACCGAAGATACCTTCTCTGGTTGCTGCCAACCTATAGGCATTTAGGATTTCGTTGTCGGTAACACGATCAATTAAGCCCTCAGACTCATCCCTGGCAGATTCAGCTTTGAGCCAGCTAGCGGGATTGCCGATGCGAATAGCTGTGGCGATGGTCCTGGGGCGGTCGATGACTTTACCCAGCACTATGGGAGCGGCGCCAGCAGCCTGAAAACCCATCATTTTCGGGGTATGGCTAGCCTTACCTAGCCGATGGTATTCGAGGAACCCCTTCCAGTAGGCGCTGATGTTACCGGCATTGCCCACTGGTATGAAAAGGTAGTCGGGCGCATCTCCTAGCTCGTCTACTATTTCGAAAGCGGCCGTTTTCTGACCTTCTATGCGATGAGGGTTTAGTGAATTAACCAGAGTAATGGCATACTTGCGCGTCAATGTACGGACTATACTAAGGGCCTGGTCGAAATTGCCCTTTATGCCTATAATCTGGGCGTCATAGACAAAGGCTTGAGAAAGCTTTCCCATAGCTATTTTCCCTTT
>CAYSBO010000085.1:2065-4795 GCA_964429285.1 uncultured Dehalococcoidales bacterium
GGAGTAGCTGGAGTTACGGGCAGAAAATCACGATACTTGTTCAGGAGGCCTTGCTTCATCCTTCGACTCTTACAAAGTTGCTAACCTGGTTAATGACCGGTAGTTGATGCAATTGCTGAAGGGCCTTTTGCACCCCTTTTTCTTCTGCCGGATGGGTCATGATGACCAGTACAGCGGTCTGTGCTGCAAGATCACTTTCCTTCTGTATTACCGAGGAAATGCTTATGGAGTTGTCGCCCAGAACGCTGGAAATTTGCGCTAAAACACCGGGCTGATCCGGTACATTGAGCCTGAAGTAGTATCGTGTCTTCACCTCGGACATGGGCTTAGCGGACAGGTTTTGATCCACTCTCACCTCAGGAGTGACGGTTACGCCCCGATGTATGTTTCTGGCTATCGCCAACACATCAGCCAGGATGGCGCTGGTGGCCCTGAGAGCCCCTGCCCCTTCTCCAAACAGCACGAGTTTGCCAGCTAGGTCACCTTCCACTTCGACCGCGTTATGAACACCATCTATTTTGGCTAGCTGGGAGTCTTGGGGGACAAAGGCGGGATGAACCCTCATCTCCACAGTCTGTTCATCTCTCTTGGCAATAGCGAGGAGTTTTATGGCATACCCAAATTCTCTGGCATAGACGAAATCTCTAGCGGTAACATTGGATATTCCTTCGCAGTATACGTCTGTGGGGCCAAATTTCCCCTGGAAAGCGAGGTTGGATAGGATGACTAGCTTGTAGGCAGCATCTATCCCCTCTATGTCGTTGACCGGGTTGGGCTCAGCGTAGCCCAATTCCTGGGCTTGCCTCAGTGTAGAATCAAAGTCCAGTCCCTCATGAGCCATCCGGCTTAGAATATAGTTGGTGGTGCCGTTGAGAATGGCGTGAATGGCCGAGATACGGTTGGCTGCCAAATCATGTTGAAAAGAGGAAATAAGGGGTATCCCGCTACCCACGCTTGCCTCGTAGCGAAGGTCGGTAGCGTGTTTTCTGGCTAGAGAGAACAGCTCGTACCCATGCTTGGCAATTATCTCCTTGTTGGCGGTGACTACGTGCTTTCCACTGGTGATGGCTTGCTGTACATATTCTTTGGCGGGATGTTCGTTGCCCGTCACTTCAACTACTATGTCTACTTCAGGGTGTGAAAGGAGCTCTTCGGGGTGGGTGGTCAATACAACGGGGTCAAGTTCTACTGACCGTTGCTTGTTCACATCCCGCACAAGAACCTTTCTGAGAATCAGGGGCAGTCCGGCTTGCTCGGCCAAGCTGTCTGCCCTGGTGGCCAGAGCTTGAGCTACGCTGCCGCCTACAATTCCCAAGCCCAACAAGCCGATGCCAATATCCCTGTTCATGGTAGTGCTATCTGCTCTGCAGAACTTGCTCCGCGGCCCACGCTTTCATCTGGGCATCCAGCAGGTTCTCAATTGTGCTGTTGGCTTTCCACTGCTCAAACCAGTCATCAAAGCGCTCATTTATCAGCTGCGTCTTGACGCCTTGGTCAAGCGGATGGTCACCTGTATTTACAACGTTTACTAGCCAACAGCCGCCGGTGGTTTGGACCGATTCGTCTTTGACTGGCTCGCTAACCTCGTTGATAGTAATGTTGAAGGCAACTTCGTCGAAAGCCTCGCTGCCCATATCCCCCGGTTCCAGCCAACCAAGGTTGCCACCTTCGTGCTTGCTTTCGTGCTGTGAATACTCCTTAGCTAGTGAGCTGAAGTTCCCGCCGACCAATTCGGATCTAACCATCGCTGCCTCTGCCTCGCTGCCCAGCAATATAGCTCTGGCTTCTACTGCTTGACCCTCTTTGCCAGTCACCTCTATGAGCCAATAGCCAATCTCTTTGGTTGCTGTGCCATTACAAATAGGCTGGCTCACTTCTCCTCGGGCAAGGTTAAACGCCGCATTGCCAATCTGCGTATTCGGCATCAGTTTCTCGGGCAACCAGCCCAGATCGCCTTCCACGGAGGAATTACAGGAAAACTGCTCGGCCAGAGCGGTGAAGTTGCCACCGGTGTGAATTGCGGTGAGCACTTCGCTGGCTACCTCTTCGCTCTCCACGAACATTGCTTGCACGTGAGCCTGCTCCATTGTGGCAGGCAACTGGCGACCAAAGTGGTCCTCAAGCTTTTCCTGGGATAAGGTAGCACTGACTATGTCTCGATATACTGTACTATCAGGTGGCAGTTCATATTCCTGCAGCCGCGCGTCTATCTCTTGGGAAGTGACTTCAACGCCCAATTCCTTGGCTCCTTGTCTCAACAGTTCAAACTCAATAATCCTATCGGCAACCATGTCGGCTACGTAGTTGGACATAGAAGCTATGACGTCAGGTTCAATGTCTTGGGTTAAGGCGTCAAACACATCCACGTAGTATTCCATAGTGAAGTTGACACCATTTACGTGGAGGACGGTCTGACTCCATGGCTCGTCTCTGGCCGCACGATCTTGGTAGAGCTCATAGCCCACCCAGCTCAAGATACCGGCCAGGAAGATGGCGGCAGCGATTAAGGTGATTCGGCGTATCCTCATCTGGCGCTGCCATTTAGAGAGTTGGCGCTTCGTGGGGGCTCGCTCAGGTACGCCCTTTTTCTGTTTCTTGGCCACCGATTACAACCTGCGGATCTGATATTTCCTTTGCTACGCTGACTATGATAACATATTACGTAACCCGTGGCGACGGGGTGTAGCGCAGCCTGGTAGCGCACCTGAATGGGGTTCAGGTGGTCGGAGG
>CAYSBO010000086.1:0-4746 GCA_964429285.1 uncultured Dehalococcoidales bacterium
AATCTTATCGTTTCCTCACTCATTTTCACCCTCTTATGCCCGTTACCTCGCCTCTTATGCCCACCGTCTCGAACAGCTCCTCGGAGCCCTTTTCCGCGACTTCCCTGCCCCGGTCGATGACGTACTCGAAGTCTTGTGGTGACATTTCCCTGCCGCCCAGAGCTCCTATGAAACTCACAACCGCCGGCCTTTCCTTTTCATTGTATAAGGCTGACCGGACCTCGGAGCAAACCGGACCTCCCGGCCCTCCGAACGAGATACATCGGTCGAAGACAATGAGCGTCTGCGCGTTCTTCACGGCCTCACGCAGTTCCTGGAATGGGAAAGGTCTCCACAGCCGCAGATTAACAAGCCCCACAGATTCTCCTTTGCTTTGCTTCGTATCTATGGCAATCTGTGCCGTCTCTCCAAAACTTCCCATAGTCAGGAGCAGGGTTTGGGCCCCCTCCGTTTTGTACGGCTCCACAGGGTAATAATGGCGGCCGAAAATGTCTCCAAACTCCTGGAAACCCTGGAGTACGACCGACCTGGATTTCCTTAGCGCTATCTCCTGAGCTATCTTGGCTTCCGAATAGACGTCTGGAATGCCAAAGGCGCCGTGGGTCATCGGCTTATCCGGGTTTAAGGCAAATGGATAATCGAATTTGGGGAGGAACCTGTTCACTTCTTCCTGCTCCGGCAGCACAACCGGTTCCGTTACGTGAGTAAGGTGAAAGCCGTCGAAATGGACCATTACAGGGAAAAGAACACTGGGGTCCTCACCGACGCGAAATGCCCAGAGGGTCATGTCAAACGCCTCCTGGCTGTTCAGGCAGAATACCTGTATCCAGCTGGTGTCCCTGGTAGCCATGGCATCGGAATGGTCTCCCCAGATGCTTAGGGGGGCGGAAAGAGCCCTGTTACACACCGCCATGACTATAGGGTATCTCATAGAAGAAGCGGCATACAGGACCTCGTGCATGAGTTCCAGTCCCTGGCCGGCAGTGGCGGTGTAGGTCCTTGCCCCCACCGCCGCAGCCCCCAGGCAAGCGCTCATGGCGGAGTGCTCCGACTCCACCGGGATATATGCAGCGCTCAACTCGCCGTCGGCTACCATCTCGGCAAGTCTTTCGGGAATGTGTGTCTGGGGCGTTATGGGATAGGCGGCGATGACGTCCACGTCGGCCATCCTGGCTGCCTCAGCTACGGCGTGGGAGGCCTCTAATGCAACCCTTCTGCTCATTTCTCCTCCTCCTCTATCATGGTGATAGCTCCTACAGGGCATATGCTGGCGCAGATACCGCATCCTTTGCAGTAGTAGAGGTCGGCCTCATAGTATCCGTCCTCGCCATGCTTTATCGCGGCATCAGGGCAATGAATCCAGCACAGACCGCATTTGATGCACTTCTCCTTATCCAATACAGGCCTTTCGGTCCGCCAGTCGCCGGTCTGGCGAGAGCTGGCGCTTCCCGCTTCCGTAATGATGTTGCCAATTTTTGCGTCCTTCCAGGTCAGCATGTCTGCCATTGTCTACTCCTCAACCACTATTTCATCGTAAGCCCTCTTCATGGCTTCGATATTCCCCTTTGCCCGGGGCCCAAACCGTTCCTGCAGCTGTGTCTCCATAGAATCTATACCGACGATGGGGGCAATTTTGAGTAAGGCCCCGATCATGGCGGTATTGGTTATAGGCAAGCCTATCGCCTCCCTGGCGATCCTGGTGGCGTTAACTGCAGCTACCGGCCGTTTATAGCCGAATTCCGACTTCAGTTCGGCGGGCGATTTTCTGGAGTTGATTATGATTTTGCCATCCTCCCTCAGCCCTGAGGTCACGTCAACCGTCCCCAGCAACCCCGGCTCGAGCACGACCACTATGTGAGGTTCGTAGATAGACGCCCGTATCCTGACGGGCTCATCGCTTACTCTGAGAAAAGCGATAACCGGCGCTCCTCTCCTTTCGGGTCCGAAGCTGGGAAATGATTGAGCGTACTTGCCTTCGCTTATAGCAGCACGAGCAACTAGCTCAGCGGAAGTTACCGCACCCTGGCCACCCCTGCCATGCCACCTTACCTCCAGAAGATCATTCATTCAAAACCCCTGTTTACCCCTAAGGACTGCAACTACTCAGGTTGTCCGAAACTCCAGACTATATTAGATTGTTAGCCCGCTGTCAACCCTTCTATTTCTTAAGGAATGGTCTAATTGAGGCACCGCCCCTGAAGGGACTCGAACCCTTGCACCTGGCTCCGGAGGCCAGTGCTCTATCCTCTGAGCTACAGGGGCTACGCTTTAGTAATGTTAAGGAGTGGATAGCGGGTGTGATGCAATGTATCACAAACCCGCAGTTGATGTAAACAAGATGTAGGCGCCAACAACATAGAGTATAATCAAGAGAGGCGCATACCAGCTGGCTACGCGAAAAATCTTGCGCTTTCGCGGGAACCTCAAGCCTATGATAACCAGAAGAGTCATCATCACTGCCACGGAGGCAATAATGACATGGCTCCTTGATACTGCGGAAAGCACGAACCCCTGACCATGGGCGAGGTCGACGGGGATAATCATAGCTATGTCGAGCATATTAGCACCTAACACGTCAGCTACTGCCAGGTCTATGGCACCTAGACGAAGGGCGCCGATTGCGACCACTAACTCCGGTGCCGATGTGGTAATCGCCAGGAATAGAGTCCCCACAAAGGTACCGCCCCAACCGGTGGTCGCACTGATTTCATCGCCAATGAATGACAACCATATGCCGGCAGCGATTACTGCTGCCGCCGCCAGAGCAAATCTGACTCCGACCGTCCTGGCGGTGAACCCGTGATATTGAAGAGGGGTAATTGACGTTGCCTGCAATCGGTGGCTACGTTCGCGACGGGATATCACCCACATTCCCAGCAAATACAGTACGATAATGACAATACTTGGGATGCCCAGCCAGCCCGAGCTCAGGAAAGGGAATCTGCCAGCAGCGACTATGCTTGCGGCAGCAATGGCGATGAGAAGTGCTCCCCAGCCAGCCGTTATCAGGTGCCTGGGGCTTGCCACGGACAGGACGGGGGTACGCCTGTGCAGAATATCCAGAACAGCCAGGATAGACAGGTTGAAACAGCAACTTCCCAGCAGGGTGCCCAAAGCGAGGTCGGGCGAACCGACCAGCGCCACAGAGCTGACGGAAGTGACCAGTTCCGGCATGGTGGTAATGAGGGCAATCAGTACCAGCCCTATCCATATTCGCCCCAAGCCCGTCTTCTCGGCGATGGCATCCCCGTACTGGGCCAGCTTCGTGCCGGCAAACAGGATAATGGCCAGGCAGAGGGCAAACTCGAACCAGATCAACGGTGGCTCCTGAAATTGGGCAAAGTAGTGCAATCATACTACACAGGATAGAAGCCTGCCAAGCATCGGGCGGAGCTATGCTTTGTGGTATAATTCTATGTGTAATCACGGAGAGGTGACCGAGTGGTTGATGGTGCCGCTCTCGAAATTTGTCTGCCCGTGTTCTAAAGGGTCATTTTAGCTTCAAAAGAGCATTTTTGAGTCAATTACCAAAACCCTGTCTTAAACGTGAAATACCATTTTGTGACACCCCGTTTCATTGTGTCTATTAGCAAATTATTAGCAAAAACAATGCTCTAAGTGGGCGTGAAAGTGTGTTAAGTGGGTTAAGGCTCACATGGTTAATACCGGTAAAATGAGTTTGTCTCTGTGTATTCGATTGTTCGAGACGGATATGACTTACTGAACAAACCAAGCTATTGTGTGATTTTGCCTCAGCCATTGTCTGGGCCTCTACGTCGCTGTTTCGCCACTCACACTGGCATGGCTAGGGAAAAGTCCAATTCACGTCCCAGCCGTTGACAGGGGGACACATCAGAACAATTCCTCTACAAGACCCGGAAAAGAGCACTTGGTGATCTCAAGAAGGAACTGTGGAACCTGTCTGGAGAAAATCTGAGGGGAATTGGAAACGCACTTGAAGAACGTTTTTCCCTGCTATTCCGTAAGTTGAAAATGGCTGGCACAGTGGACCTAGTAAGCCGGTTCGCAGATTATTAGCGGTGATTGTGCATTTCACCCTCAGCTGATTTGTTCTTGACGCTGTTCCATATTTGAATTAACATAGCAGTACAACTAATTAGTCGTTCTTTGTTTTTATTCTACTTGAGCGTGGATAACTGTATATGAAAGGAGCGCATTCTCAGCAGCCGATTGAACGCAATATTGCGATGGAACTGGTGAGGGTCACCGAAGCGGCAGCCATGGCTGCCGCTCGTTATTTGGGAAGGGGTGATAAGACACTGGTGGACCAATCAGCGGTAGCTGCCATGCGTTATGCACTGGGCTATGTCCAGATGGACGGAATTGTAGTCATTGGGGAAGGAGAAAAGGACCATGCTCCCATGTTGTATATTGGAGAGCGCATCGGTGATGGCTCAGATTTACAGGTTGATATTGCTGTTGATCCCATTGACGGCACTACCCTAGTCGCCAGAGGTCTTCCCGGAGCTATCTCTGTAGTAGCGCTTGCAGCCAAGGGGACAATGCACTGCCCCATTGAGTTCGTATATATGAATAAAATTGTTACCGGGCCGGAAGCAAAAGACTCCATAGATATCAACGCACCGGTGGCGGAAAACTTGAAGAACATAGCCAGAGCTAAGCGGAGGAAGATATCGGAACTTACAGTGGTGGTTTTGGATAGGCCGCGGCACGAACAGTTGTTATCGGATATTAGAAGTGCTGGCGCCAGGGTCAAATTGATTT
>CAYSBO010000087.1:0-4736 GCA_964429285.1 uncultured Dehalococcoidales bacterium
CGGCAGTACGAGAAATGCTCAGGCGGATAATAAAAGAACTCAAAGAACATAGCCCTTTCACAGCCCTTGGCGCTCTTTCTGGCGTAGTCATTACTCTTGTAATAGTCTTCGGCAACGTTCCTTCTTACGTGTCCCATGCCATTTTTTACACCTTACATCCACTACATGTTTTGCTGAGCGCACTGGTAACGACCGCTATGTATGTCAGATACAGAAGAGCCAAAGTCTGGGTGGCGATTCTGATCGGTTGGACAGGGGCAATCGGCATAGCCACCATAAGCGATGCCATGATTCCCTATCTAGGTGGAACTCTGCTTCAGGCCGAAATGGAGTTTCAGGTCCCTTTCATAGAGGAATGGTGGATAAATCTACTGGCATTGGCAGGCATTGCCATCGGCTACTGGAGGCAAACAACCAGAATCCCACACTTCGGACACGTGTTGTTAAGTACCTGGGCGTCTTTGTTCTACATCATGACATTCGGAAAAGCTGATTGGATTCCTCTACTGCCATTTATTTTCCTTTTTCTATTCCTGGCGGTCTGGCTTCCGTGCTGCACCAGCGACATAGTCTATCCGCTTCTTTTTGTAAGAAAACGGCCGGACCCGGCTTCCGCAGAAAGACAGGAAATCACCAACTAAAAAGCCTCTTATACCTGTGTTATCATGTGTGGGTTCCGGGACAATGGAGGCAGTATGCTTGATGCGCTAAGAAACACTGAACTGGGAGTGAAAAGAAGCAGGAAAACCTGGTTCGGAAAGATCGCTGCTATCTTCAACCGGGAGGCTTTTGGGGATGAGGCATGGGAGGAACTCGAAGAATTGCTTGTCTCGGCCGATGTCGGCGTAGAGACCACGAACAAACTCCTGAGCAAGGTCAGACAACGGGTGAAGACCGATAGGCTTTCGGAGGTGCCTCAAATACGCGAAGCCTTGAAAGAAGAGATGATAAATCTGTTGACTGCCCCCTCGTCTGCAATCGACGTTTCTCGTGGACCGACGCCCGTCTATTCTGAGTCCCTCGCTTCTTCTAACTCTAAGGCTGTCCTTTCTGGTAATTCCGAGCCAAGCGCACAACCTGATTTCATCCAGGATAGTCTTGGCAAGGAACCTCACGGTATGCCGGGTAGAATCCGTAAAGGTGAAGAATCTGCCCAGGTTATCCTTGTGGTAGGCGTGAACGGCTCGGGCAAGACGACCAGCATCGCCAAGCTGGCTCACGGTTTCACCTCGCAGGGGAAGCAAGTTATCCTGGCGGCAGCGGATACCTTCCGGGCAGCAGCTAGTGAACAGCTCAAACATTGGGGCGAAAAAACGGGTGCGGAAGTCATCGCCCATCAACCGGGCGGTGACCCTGGGGCAGTTGCCTACGATGCAGTCCAGGCTGCGTATAACCGCGGAGCTCACGCCGTAATCATTGATACCGCCGGTCGCCTTCACACGAGGTTTAACCTCATGGAAGAACTCAAGAAGATAAAGAGAGTGGTAGCCAAGCACGATGCTTCAGCTCCTCATCAGGTTCTGCTGGTAATGGACGCCACCACAGGGCAAAACGGTCTGGCTCAGGCCAGGTATTTCACCGCAGCTGTGGACGTCACCAGTGTTTTCCTGGCCAAACTTGACGGCACAGCCAAAGGTGGCATAGTATTTGCCATCTGCGACCAGCTAAACATACCCGTTTCTTATATCGGTACCGGCGAAGGGCTGCAGGACATGACTCCCTTTGATGCGGAAGTTTTTGTTGATGCTATTCTCTCCTGAGTCGAAAGGAAAACGCAAATGCTCACTATCAGCGTAGACCCGATTGCTTTCACCATCGGCTCCTTAACGGTACGGTGGTATGGAATTGTGGTGGGTGCAGCGGTCATGACGATGTTACTCATCACCTCCAGGGAAGCTAAAAGGCTGGGCGTCACAAGTGATGTCTACAGCATTTTCCTGTGGGGCATTCTTGGTGGCTATGTGGGAGGCCGGCTAGCATATGTAGTCTATGACTGGGAGTATTTCGTAGCGAATCCCCTGCAGGTTATCGGCTTTGCTGGCCTTGCTCAAAACGGGATGATTGTGGGCGTCATTGTGGCAGCCTTAATCTACATGTGGGCAACGAGAATGCGGTTCTCCACGCTACTTAGCATAGGCGATGCCGTCGCTGTTGCGATGCCTTTGGCTCTAGCTATAGGCAGGATCGGGTGTACCATAAACGGCTGCTGCTCTGGCAAGCCTAGTCCTTTTCAGTATTTCCCGGGGGCTGTGACCTATGCACCCCGCCCGCCCGGCACTCCACCCCAGGATTGGTATCTGCTCTCCACGCAGTATACAGGGGTGCCTATCTACCCCTCTCAGCTCTACCATTTGTTATGGGGGCTGATAGTCTTTGCCATAGTGTGGCGACTTCGGGACAGGTTTAGGCCGGAAGGCTGTCTTGCATTCTTCTGTTTCTCACTGTTCGCCGCCGGCGATTTTGCCATCAGGTTCTTTCGTATTGGCGAACCACTGCTCTGGGGTCTTCATCATGCCCAAGTCCTTGACTTGGGTATAGTGGCGGTGTTTTTGCCCTGGCTTATTATCAGGATGCGCAGGTTTCAACATCAACCCTATTCTGAGCCCCAGACGAACAGTCTTTGAGGCTTTCCTTCTGTGACAATCAAAGGTGTTACTTCGGACTTCAGCTCTGTGCTTGAAATTCGGGGCTCCTCGCTAGCAGCCGTCGCTGGGGGCAAAGTCACGAAGGCTAAGTCTCAACACATCCTCCCCATTCCACTCTCTTGTTTGCAGGCTGTACACGATGTCTATGAAGGACGGGATTTCTTCTCTTGTCATCTTTGACTCAAAACTCACAGCCTGCCAGGTTACATTCCCCTGTTTGAGTTTCAGCCTCAGCCACTTACCGTTGTTGCCGAAGTTACGACATTCGGTCACTTCCACCCGTCGAGTGAGAAAACTCGGCTGCGGGTTGCTCCGGCCAAAAGGGCTAAGTCCCTGCATAAGGTTGAAGGTTTCTCCCGTAAAAGTAGACAAGGGAAGCTCAGCATCAACTACCAGTTCCGGATGGAGGTCAAGATGGCCCAGTCGGTCCATAGCCATGCCCATAAGCCTTTCCTCCAATTGAGCCAAATTCTGCCGGGGCATGGTGAAGCCAGCCGCCATGGGGTGGCCACCGAACGCGGTAAGTAGATCCTGGCATTCTGCTAGGGCACAAGCCATGTCGAATTCAGGTATGCTGCGACAGCTGCCCTGACATAGTTCCGGACCCAAATTGATGATGATGGTGGGCCTATAGAATTCATCTGCAAGCCTGCCGGCCACAGGCCCAATAACCCCGACAGAGTAGCTTTCGTCAGCTTCTATCAGTAACGGCAGGTGTATTTTGCTGGCTAATCTTTCTCTAGCTCGGCCCAATAGTTCGCTGGTTAGTTTTTGCCTCTCTGCGTTCTTTTCTTCCAGTTCCAGAGCCAGGAGACGAGCTTCCTCCTGTGATTGAGTAGTGAGTAGCTGGTAACTGGTCAAGGCGTTGTTCATCCTGCCAGTCGCGTTGAGGCGAGGTCCTATCACCCAGGAGATGTGTTCAGTATCAAGGTCACCGAACTTCAGTCCGGCCAATTTGACCATTTCCTCTATTCCCACGCGTGAACTATTATTAAGTTCTTTCAGTCCTTCCTTTACCAGGTAACGATTCTCACCGACCAGAGAGACTAAATCGGTAACAGTAGCCAGAGCCACCAGGTCCAGAAATCTGGCCAGCCATTTCTCGTCGCGATTTCTATGGAACAGTGCTTGTAGAAACTTGAAGGCAACACCGGCACCGGCCAGGTCCGGATAAGGATACACCGAATCCTCGCGCTTGGGGTCAACCACAGCTATGGCTTGAGGCAACCTCGTTAATGGAATGTGATGGTCGGTAATAACCACATCCATTCCCATCTTCTGGGCCAGTTCTACCTCCGCAAGATCAGTTACGCCACAATCGGCAGTAATGACCAGATCGACGCCCTGGGCGTGAAGCTGTTCCAGAGCCGGAGTCTTTAGTCCGTGCCCTTCACTGAAGCGGTCAGGAATATGAAAGACCACTTGAGCACCCAGCCTTGACAGACCCTCGACAAGAATAACTGTGGCTGTAACGCCGTCAACATCGAAATCACTATAGATGGCGATCTTCTGCCGGGCAAGCAAGGCCTGGTACACCCGGCTCACAGCCTGCGCTATGTCGGGGAGCATGAAGGGGTTACCTTCTAGCCTGTCGTCACCTGCCAGGAAAGCTTCTATCTCTCCCGGCTTGACGCCACGATTGTAGAGAAGCTGGGAAACCACGTGTGGCAGGCCAGAAGCATTCAAGTATTCGTCGGGCACCGAAGGCAAGACTCTCCATCGGGCTCGTCGATTCAATTTTGTACCCAAGCTTAACGCCTCTGGTTAGAATCGCTAACTATACCTTATCAAGGGGCAATCAAGCAAGTTCAGCATGGCAATTTGACCATTCCGCCGGGCAATAAATATAATCCCTCCAATGAAGGTAGCGTTCTACACACTAGGATGCAAGCTGAATCAGGCCGAGACGGAATCCCTGGCTAATCGTTTCAACAAAGCCGGATTCGAGCTTGTTCCCCCTGATGATGGGGCAGACATCTATATTGCCAATACCTGTACAGTCACCCATATTGCCGACCGCAAGTCACGCCACTGGCTCAGGCTGGCAAAGCGACAAAATCCCCGGGCCCTGGTCATCGCCACCGGCTGCTA
>CAYSBO010000088.1:0-4719 GCA_964429285.1 uncultured Dehalococcoidales bacterium
GTAATCGTTTCTGCCTACGGCCACGCAGTTGCCGTCGGCCTTAAGCCCCACCGTATGATAAGCTCAAGCACTCGCGTAGATGATGTTCGTCCAGCCGCTGACGTCACATTCGCCGTAGTCTTGGTCTTCGGTATCTCTAGTGGCTACCACGGTACCATCTGTTTTGAGTCCCACCGTGTGCCTGTAGCCTGCCTCGACCTGAGTGATGTTCGCCCAGCCACCGACATCGCAGCAACTTAGGTCGTTGTCTTGCAAGGCGGTTACGGTGCTGCCGTCTGAATCACTAATCGCACGGTCATCCAGCCCGCACGCACGTTCGGATGAAGCTACGGCTATCGCCGTACCGAGACTAATGCTAAGAACCAACACGATGAGGAGCGATGCTGTCAAGAGTGTTTGTCTCCTTCTCATCGCCGCTTCCTATTATCGCTTACTCGAAAGTCAGAACACCTTCCGTGTGCAAAAGGCTCCATTCCGCACGTTAGTTTAGACTATGCCACCACTGCACTGTCAAGCAGATTCTCTGTATTCCCCGTCCGCCCCCCTTACTGTGACCTGATGAACTGCAGACGCAGGATGTCTTTGCTGGCTTCTGTGGTTTTGACCCGGTCGTCAATGCGCCAGCCTGCCAGCCAGATAATCTGCTCAGGGGAACAGACAATCGGGATGCGGGCCCGCCAGGAACGGGGTATTTTGGCATCGACCATGAAATCCTGAAGTTTCTTAGGTGTGCTCATGCCCAGGGGCTGAAACCTGTCTCCCGGGCGACGGTGGCGGACAAAAAGGCTGGTTCCTGTTTTTTGCAGGTCGAAATCGGCTGAGGTTGCCCTGTGCAGCGGCTCCTGAGCGAGGTTCTCGGGCCGGTTTTCCTTCTCAGAATTACCATACGAACGGGGCTCGTAACGGTCTTTGTCCCGCGGTTGCCGCACTATGGTGGCTATCACCTTCCATCCGGGGAGGATCGTCTCACCCGGCAGTTCGAGAGGCAGTTCACCGGCCAGTGGAGGCAAGGGGTACTGCGATGGAGGCCGGTATTGTTCCGTTGCCACGACATCGGGGCCTGCAATGACGGTGTCGAGCCTCGTAATGGTCAGCTCGTCATAGCCTGTGTGGCAGACAAGGCCGTGCGGCAGAGATAGCCTTTTCCCTACCGGTTTGCTCAGCAGGCCCCTTGCGGATTCAATATGGCCGGCTTCAATATCTCTGGTATCCCCGGCCAGCCAGGCTACAGCCGCTCGCAATAGGTGCCTCTGGAGGGCTACGGGCAACTCAGCGACCTGCTTCTTATCGAGGTGAATGGCATCGTCTTCTTTAGTAGCCACTTCGTCCCACAATATAGAAGCCTGCTGTTCAATGAAAGCGCTATCCTCTCTGGCGATGTCGGCCAAACGCAGCAGGGCCTGGTCAACGCTGGGGTTGTACCGTCTGAGCAGGGGCAGCAGGTGAAGGCGAAGCCGGTTTCGGAAGAAGGAGAGCGAAAGGTTGGAGGAATCAATACGCGGCTCAAGCCGGTGCTCCCGACAGTAACTCGCTGTTTCCTCCCTGGTAATATCCAGAAGCGGTCTTATTGTGAGTAGATTGCCTGCCTTTGGTCGCGATGGCTCTGTTACGCTATCGTACGGCGTGGGCGAGCAGGGGGCCAGCCCGCTCAATCCGCTGGTTCCGGTCCCCCGCAATATGTGCATCAGAATGGTCTCCACCTGGTCATCCCTGGTATGACCTGTGGCTATTCGATTGGCTTCCACCTCTCTAGCTACCCTGGCAAGAAAACCATAGCGTAGTTCGCGGGCTGCTTCCTCAAGGGAGGAATGTCCTCGGGCCCTGTGGGCAGCCACTTCCTGCCTTTCAATGGTGGAGGGGAGGCCCAGCGAGTTAGCAAGATCAGACACGTATTCAGCGTCGGCTTCGGACTCGACCCCTCGAAGCTGATGGTTTAGATGGGCCACGTGGAGTCTTATCCCGGTTTCTTTCTGCCATTTTGCCAGGATATGAAGCAGGCATACGGAATCGGCGCCACCCGACACCCCGACGACCACCGTCTCCCCGGGGGAGATCAATCTGTGCCGGTGGATGAAATCTATGACCCTTGACTCTGTATTGACCTCGTTCATAGAAACTGCTTGTTTGCCGGTTCTCCTCGTAGCCGACACCGATAGGAGGTTGGTCGAATGTCAGCAAGCGGGACCCATAATGTTGAATCTCGAGGATGGTCTATCGCACCTACTGTGCCTCTATCTGGCTGGCTTCGACTTTTTCGGGCGGCACAGTTCGGCCATGTCTGTCGAAAAAGGACAGAACGGTCCTCCGGTATTCCTCAGGTTGTAGTGCGTAGGTATTGTGGCCGCAGGCGGGAAGGACAGCCAGTTCCCCTTTGGGCAGTGATCTATACATCAGAATGGCCTGCTCTACTTCAAATAGTCCGCTTCTATCGGGATACAAGACGAGAGCCGGACATTTGACATTCTTCAGAGTGTCCCTCAAATCAAATACTTCGAAGCCATAGGCACCTCCACCCACACAGGCAAGCGAATAAAGCTCCCGGGCATAGGTTTTTCCATGCCAGTAGAAGAATTTGTGCTGGAATTGTGAGTCGGTCTCTTCGAAGGAGGAAAACAGCTTGCTGTTAAGTTCGTACATTGTGATTCTGCTATAACATAATGTGCTGGATATGCCTATAGCTTTGACCCTGTGGGGGTACCGGGCTGCATAGTGGAATCCTATGGCCCCACCCTCGCACTGACCCAGAAGGCGCATTTCGCCGTGGATGTCCAGGTATTCGAGCAGGGCCGACAACTCTTCAAGGCTATTCTGGATGTAGTGGTCGCTTCGATAGTAATCTGGAAAGTTCTCCCCTCTATCTGACTCCCCGAAGCCTCTGCGGTCGTATGAAATGACCTTGTACCTGGCAGCAAATGCGGGGATCAAGTCCTCCCACATCTTGGTGCAGCCAAAGCCATGATGTAGCAATATGAGAGGCTCTCCTTGACCATGAACCTCGTAGTAGATATTGGCGCCGTTGATAGTTACTTGAGGCATCGTGCTTTGGGCTCCATTCTACAATCATTCCACGACCAGGTTCAAGAGCTTCTTGTTCTTCATGTCGGCAAAGCCGTGAAGGGTAATCCTGAAGAACGGCAGAAACGTGCCGGGTATCGTCTGCAAAGTGAGAAACGGGTTGGTCAAAGACGCTCCCATTTCCGTCAGTGATTTCCTTACTCTGGCAAAGCCGGCGGCCGTTTCGCTTACAGGCCCCAGACTCATGAAGCTGCCTATGGGCATAGGTACTTCAGCCGCTATTTCTCCGTTTCTCGATACTACCAGGCCCCCCTGTAACTCGACCAGACGGTTAGCTGCTGCGGCCATATCTGTTTCATTGGTGCCGACCACGGCCATGGGGCTACCCAGGTCCCAGGTGTAGCTGCAGGCGCAGGCACCCGACTTAAGGCCCGTTCCTTGAAGAAAGCCGGATACGACCTTGCCGGTATTTCTTTTCCGCTCGATGATCGACACTGTTATGGCGTCCTGCCGCAAGTCCCGTAGGATCGCGTTATCCTGAACCGGTAGTCTGATCTGGTTTTCCTCGGTGATCACTTCAGTTAGCAATTTCATGGCACGGACTGTGACCTGGCCCTTGCGTCCCCCCGCAGAGACTACGAAGTCCGCTGGTGTGAGTTTGCGAGGGACACGGATGGTTCTGGTTATGATCTCCGGGTAGTTGAATTTGTCAGGTTGAAATACAGGGTTTTTGTCCTGGATAACTACCCGGCCGTTGCTTATCACCCATTGACAGTCAATTTGTGCCAGGGCGGGCAGGATCAGAATGTCCGCGTATCTTCCGGGTGCGATGCCTCCGATGAGGTTATCCAGGCCAAAATGCTCGGCCGCATTCAGTGTTGCCATGCGAATGGCCTCTACGGGGGGAAACCCAAGGTCTATCGCTTTCTGAACCAGATGGGCCATATGACCGTACCGATGTACAAATTCGGCATCGATGCCGTCAGACACCAAAACGAGGCGACGATAGTCAACATTCCTGCTTACCAGGCCGGACAGATTCTCCAGGTCTTGTCTTATACAGCCCTCACGAATCATGACGTGCATGCCCAATCTAAGTTTGTCCAGTGCTTCCTGGACCCGGATGGACTCGTGACATGAGGACATGCCCGAAGCAACGAAGGCAACCAGCTTGTTACCTTTAGCCCCAGAGCCGTGTCCCTCCAGTTTCTTGTTCCTGCGCGTTGCCCTGCGGATATTGCTTATGATGCTGTCGTCTTCATCGATAACGGAAGTCCACAGTGTTTCCCCCAGCCCCGCCACATCTTCCCTTGCCAGGATTTTGTCGATTTCTGGTCCGGATATATGGTTTTCTTCAGGTTTCACGAGTACAGGTGAAGAATATGGAGACGGAGCCAGTCCGAAAAACTTCACCGGCTGTCCCTTTATGGCGTCCAGTAGTGCTACCACCCCTTCGTATCCCGTCACCGATGCCAAATCGGTAAGCTCGATGAATATGGTGGTTGTCCCCTGGAGTAAGGAATGTCTCGTCTGTTCGTCCAGTGAAATATAAGCGTGAAAATGAGCATCGATAAATCCTGGAGTGAGTACCTTCCCGGAAGCATCGATAACACGTGTGCCGTCACCGATGGTGTGGTCGGCATTCTCGCCCACAAAAGCAATCTTGTCGCCCTTGACGGAAACAGAGTAGTTTTCGAGGAGTTC
>CAYSBO010000089.1:0-4646 GCA_964429285.1 uncultured Dehalococcoidales bacterium
GGCAGGTATCGCATGCGCAAGGGCAGGAAGGTCTATCTCAAGTAAGAAGCCAACTACCGGCGCAACATAACACAGTTGGAACCAAGCTATAAAAGGAGTTACATATTATGAAGGCAGTCAGCCTACAGGATGAAATAACATGATTAGCAGAATTATACAGGGAATGCTCGGAGCCATCATCTCCGTAGTCGCGTTCATCACGGTTCGCTCACTGGTCAGCGGTCTCAGCACCGATGGCTGGTCGGCAGCGGAGATCACCATCATGACGACCCTGCTCCCGCTGGCAATAGCGATCATGGCCGTTGTCGTGGTATTCATTGGCCTTCAGCGCATGAGCGAGTAAGGCTCTCTACTACCGGCAGGGGGGAGGCAACTCCCCCCAGGTGCAATTATCTATCATAATCGGGTCAGCAGGTAGCAGGAGAACAGCAGAAAGGAGAGTGCAATGGGCAAAAAGGATAGTTGGCTGGCAGGCGGGTTTGCGATGGAAACCGAGGAATCGGGCTGGAGAGCAGCAGGGAGAGATACCTATGACCGTATCAAAGCCGAGGCATCTCGATACAAGAAGCAGGGCTATCTCACCGAGATAAAGAACGATGGGCGATTCCTCGACAACACCAGAGCTTACAAGCTGATGGTCAAACTGAAGGTCAAGCCTGAAAAGAAGCGAAAGCCTCACGACCGTGACGCAGGTCTGTACTAGGTGAGAGCATGGCACTGAAAGAGGGTTATACTGTCAAGGTGCATAACAAGCTCACCAAAGGGACTCGATACCTGCATTTCAGGGAACTGGCAAGGGCGCGCGAAAAAGCGAGAGAGTTGCGAAAGAACCCCAGATATGGGGTTTCGTTGTATAAAGTAAGTAGACAATAAGGGAGGTAGCAATGAGAAAAGGAAGGATAGGCAAGCTCGCATGGTTCGGCATGATAACCGTGCTGCTGATGACATTGCTCCTGCCGGTGACAGTAGTGCTGGCAGAGACTCCAACACAGGTGTCTGTTGTTTCGACTAATGTCGGAACGGATGAGGCACTAGGACAACCTTTCCAGCATCACTCATTCTATGCGGAAGGCAGGTTATGGATATTCTATATGCAGAATAGCCCGTATAGGATAGTCTATACATCTTCTGAGGATGGCGTCACTTGGGAATCTGCTGTGGGTGTGATTGATTATGCTTGCACCTTTGAAACTGGCTGTTCCAAGAATGGCTCGATGTACGATCTCTGGTATGACTACGAGGACGGAAACCTTGATATGTGTGTAGTGAATGTATCGGATGAAAATAAGCCGATATACTACCGCAGAGGTATTCCCGCATCTGATGGCACGATAACATGGAGCGGTACTTGGCAAGTAGCCGTGACAGGGGAAGCGGGTAATCGTTTCTGGACACCTGTTATAGCCGTCAATACTTCCAATAATCCCGCAATCGCTTATACGGTGACTGATGGCACTAACTTTAATGTCAATCTCTCCGTGTCCAGTACGGCAAACGGCACTTGGACTTCTACTACTGATTCTCCTATAGGGAATGTTTCAAACTCCTCATCTATGACAGCATGGGGTTCAATTATCCCTGTGACAAATGGAAACTTCTCACTGTTCTACACTTATGGAACTGATACAGATGCAACTTGGAAATATGCACAAACCTATACTGGTGTGTCAGGCGATAACTGGACATATTATGATAGGGCAGATGTGTCACCTATAACCTTCAGTTTTAGTAATGGGATATACTATGATACAGTGAATGCTTCAACAGAGACTTTCGATGATGATGTATTCATGGTGTTTACAGACGATGCGTCAAATATAGTATTCAATTGGCGTAATCAGAGCGAAGGTGAAACTGTATGGGGTTATCCTGGAGGAGTACTGGCAACAGGAACATATTATCCTACCCTGTCCCTCAGAAATTCAAGCAATGATATGGTATTGTCTGCTCTAGGTGTACCTGATGCGCTTCCGGTAGCTCTGTATTCGGCTGATTTTATCTTTGATACATTAACTTGGGATACTGTAACGCAAACATATGACGGTGATTACTCAACTTCAAACGATGTGAAGATAATGTCCTCGTACCGACACGAAAGCCCTCTGTCAGTACAATGGACAGATTACAATGTAGCTCTGGAAGCCTCACTGATTAGCGGATGCTACGGCTGTGATGCGACTGTCCCGGAAACTCCAGCCATGCCTGCATCTACTGACCCTGGCACAACGGTCATACAGACCATAATTCCCCTGCTGGTGGCTATCTCGGTAGTAGTGCTGGCACTCAAGGGCATCGGTGAGGTGAACTCGGTCAGTGCTATCGTGATACTGATGATAGCGACCTTGATAGGCGTGATAACATTCTTCGTAATCAAGCAACTGGTATTAGGACTATAAAGGAGGGTAGCATGGCACAGAAGCGAAAAAGGCAACAGAGAAAAGGCGGCGCTGGTTACAAGAGAGAGCGCTTGAAGTTCAGTGAAAAGATAGACCTGCGCTCTGAGAATAAGTGGAGAGGAATCAAGCGTGTCTCGTAAGAAGCCGACACAGGGAAGATGGTTCGAGGCGGGGCGCTCGCTCGGTTGGCACAAGGATGACGGGCAGATAAAGCGCAGGCGGGCGGCGCTGGCTTCGCGCAGGGGCAATTATTTGAAGGCTGCTCGTGCGTTGCAGAGTCTGTCAAATATCAGCCAAGACCCAGACACAGCCCGCAAATCACGTGCAGACGCTTTGTATTTCTTCAGGAAGCATCAGGAAAGAGGGAGATAGTACATGACTGACTTCTGGAGCAGGTTGGGAAAAGCAGTGCCAAAGAAGGGCTATGCCAAGAAGGGCAAGGCCATAGATAAGAAGATATCTGCGGCATCTCGCAGCGCCGCGCGAAAGCGCAAGGCTAACGTTGCCCAGCCCAAGAAGGAAAAGCCGCAGAAAAAGCAAGCGGCGCCTGTCAGGAAAGTCAAGGGCACTGCTACTTGGAAGTATAGAGATATCAAGCAGACGCGAGAGGGCTTTCAGAAAGCGGTTGCCCAGTATCAAGCGCAGGGACTGGAAACGCGAGTGGATGGCACGGGCAGCGGATATGTGATATACACACGGAGCAAGTAATGCGATGGATTACAGCAGGACTCATAATATTAATAATGGTAACAGGATTGCTTGCGCCGACTGGTACTGCACAGGCCAGTACGCCGCCGTCCCTGTTTGAATACTATAACGAGGATGATAACGCCGATGTCGAACTCTATACCTCAAACTGGTTCGCCCAGACCTTCACAACAGGCGATGACGGAATCGAACTCTACTCCCTCCGGCTCAGGCTACTCGGTGAAGGCACGCCCGGTAACCTCTACGTCTCCATTCGCGAGACCACAGCAGGCGCTCCGTCTGGCCTTGATCTCTCCGCTGGCGCTATAGCGGGAGCACTGTTAACCACTGATGCTGATGGCCTCTGGTACGAGATTGTCATGACATCGGTTGACCTTGAGCCCAACACCACTTACGCCATTGTGTGCTATGGCACTGGCACTAGCGCAGCCAATAACATCCACTGGCGATATCATGATGCAGGGACATACGCGGGAGGGCAATATTTTGCCAGCACCAACGGCGGCGTGACATGGGCAGCCACAGCAGCTAACGACTTCATGTTTGAGGTTTGGGGCGTGAGTGTTCTGAGCATTGATAGCGTGAGGATATTTGAAAGCTATGATGTCGATGGCGACTGGCTGATAGCAATCAGATATCGCAACAACGACCCGGTGGCGCTGTCTGCGGGGTTGTCACCGGAGGAAGCGTGGACGTTCCAGTTATTGGATGACACGGATACTGTAGTAGCAACACAGCCTGTCTATCAGTGGGGCTTGCGACCGGGCAGGCTGTATCTCTCCTCTGCTATGGCTGACGCATTGGAGTGGGGCAATATCGGCTATACCATCCGCATGCAATCACTGGACACAGCAGGATACTATGTTGACTATAGCTTAGTGCCTTCAAGCTGGTCGGGCAGCACGCTATCTTTATTGGACAGCTGGTGCATCGCTTCCGCGCGGCTGATGGCAGTCGAAGATAGCGCTACTTATATCACCTCTACATCTTCTTACGGCGATGTTTTGAGCCATCCTGATGGTGGCTCCATCTTCATCAGGGGCATACCTGGACTGGACAGGATTCGGCCTGAACTGTTTTACGTCTCTCTCACCAGCGTGGGCTCATGGGATGACGACCCGATGGGCGACGGCATTTATTCCGGCGAGCTTGACGATTGGCAGACTGCAATAGGCCCGGAACTGACAACAGCGTTTGACAATGCGGGCGACCTTGTAGGCTTGGGCGGCAGGTGGGTAGGCGGGGCGCTCGTGTTCGCCTCGTTTCTGGTGTTAGCTGGGCTGGGAGTTGCCACAGGCCACTTTACCGCTGGCCTGAGCTTGTCCAGTGTAGTGCTTATCGGCGGCGTGCTGATTGGGTTGATACCGATGGGCGCGCTGTTTGTGGCTATCAGCCTGCTGGTAGTCATGTTTGTAAAGAATTTCTGGTGGCAGGGGGCTTGATAATGATAAGAAGCGCTGTTGTTTAATGTCTATTGATAGAAATGCAGGTAGTGTCATTCCTGCCTGCGCAGTCGGTTGTTGCTGACAAGGCGGCACTTAG
>CAYSBO010000090.1:0-4588 GCA_964429285.1 uncultured Dehalococcoidales bacterium
TGCCAGGCAATGTCATTGGACTGGTCGACTTCGGCATGATGGCGACACTATCCCTTCGCGACCGTGAAAGACTGGCAAAACTGGTACACTCTATTTCAGTCCGTGACGAAAGGCGGGTCGCCCGGGCGCTGAACGAGTTAATGGAGTCTGAAGAGATGATATCGGCCGAGGAGCTGGAGCCATCCATATCTGCCATTATCACAGAGTACGGTAATATTCCTGCACGTGAATTACACCTTGCGGGAATGCTCTTTGCCATGGCGGGGGCTATCATGAAACACGGCGGAAGGCTTCGCCCCCAGCTCATATTGGCTACCAAGAGCATCGCAATCGCGGAGGAAATTAGTCACCTGCTTAATGCCGACTTTAACATCATGGACCTCGGTAAACCCTATGCCCGGAAGGTCCTTACCCAAAAGCTGAATCCCCTCCGTCAGCCATACGAGCTCTACTATTGGTTGATCGACGCCTTAGACATGGTGAGAGACCTGCCATACGAGGTCAGCATTGTTCTGCGCGAAGTCAGGAAGGGCCGGCTCAAGATTGAGTTCGAACACGTGGGGCTTGAGCCGATACGGCGAACAATCGATCGAGTTTCAACTCGCATGTCGCTCACCATCATTATCGCGGCATTGCTCGCATCCTCCTCGGTGCTTGTGCTGGCACAGGTGCCCCCTTTTATAGGTAGCTTTCCTTTATTCGGATTTATTGGTTATATCATCGCCGTCATCCTCAGTGTCATGCTAGTAATATCCGTATTGCGTCGCTAATAAGCAGCAAGAGACTTCGATTTGTATTCAAAAGCAAATATAATCGGGTAGGAGGGGGAGTGCATGAGTTCATCAGCAGTTTCTCCTTTAAGTCGCTGGTTGTCCGCTGGGTTTGTGCTATCTTAAAGATGAGGAGGAATGTTAATGGGTAGCAAAGACAACCTGTTCGGTGCAAACAAATGGTTGTTCCATATTCTGACAATCATCTTTGCGGTCTCCTTGCTCCTGGGCATTCCAGGGGATTTAAAAAGTGCCCGGGCGAAACCGAAGAGCTGCATTTCACTATACTCCATACCAATGATATGCATTCGGCGCTGATACTCCATTCCCCAGCAGTAGATTACCCCCCCCCTGACAAAGCAAACCCTGCTATCGGGGGATTTGCCCGTCTGGCCACTGCCGTGGAGGAAATCCGGGAAAGCAAGAGGAGAAAAGGTGAGCCGGTTCTTCTCTTTGACGCTGGTGATTTCCTTGGGGGTGCTGCTTTCGCGTGGCTGGCTCTCCAGGGTTATGCCGCAGAGCTTACCATAATGCAGAAGACAGCATATGACGCTGTAATTATCGGAAACCACGAGTACGATTATGGCATCGACATCCTGGCGCAATACCTCTTAAGGGCGGGATATCCCGAAGCCCACCACAAGACACTGGTGTTGGCCTCCAACATCAAAGCGCCGACGGGTCATCCGCTGGCTGATCGGGGTCTCTACCGGAACACCGGAATGTTTGAATTGGAAAACGGCCTGACAGTAGGCACTTTTGGTCTGATAGGTAAAGATGCCATCTCAGTAACCCATGACACCATGGATGTGAAATTATTAGACCAGCATGAGGTGGCCCGTCAGGCAGTAGATAAACTGAAAGAGGAAGGTGCCGATGTCATCGTGCCATAACTCACGCCGGAGTGGCCGAGGATGACATTGGGGTGAACGAGGATCGCGAGCTGGCACGAGACGTCTCGGGCATCGATGTGATAGTAGGTGGCCATTGCCACACCGCCCTGTATGAACCGATGCTGGAAGGCGACACTATCATCGTCCAGGCGGGTTCCTTGGTGAAGTACCTGGGACAGCTGGAGCCGGCTTACAGGAGGTTTTGAAAACACTGCCCGTTTTCTAATTCGACAAAAAGTTTTCAAAGCAAAAGATGTGCCGTACCAAACACAGCTTATACCGCTAGCCGCCATTATCACAGCACTTGGCGATTTAGGCGAACAGGATACTGTGAAAAAGAAGATAGCACGATGGTTCTGGTGTGGCGTCCTCGGAGAGCTTTACGGAGCTGCTGTTGAAAGTCGGTTTGCCAGGGACCTCCCCGAAGCCATTGATTGGGTCGAGGGAGGAGACGAGCCAGGTACTATAAAGGAGTGTAGCTTCATTCCTCAGCGGCTAGGAAGCCTGCGCACGCGAAACAGCGCCGCATATCAAGGACTGCACGCTTTGCTAATGCGAGAGGGAGGCCAGGATTTCCGTACCGGTGACACGATCGAGCTTCAGACCTACTTTGACGATAGTGTGGATATCCATCATGTTTTTCCACGCAGCTTCTGTAATAGTCTTGGCATCAAGCCGCCCGTATATAACAGCATACAGGACGATGCCCACGGTACAGTGGAGCTAGTAAGGCATCGGTCTTTGCTTCCACAGAACGGGCCGGTTGGCCTCCTCCCCGCTATCGGTCATTGCGCACGCCTCCTCTTCTGTCATTGCAAGTACCTGAAAGGTGCGTGGCAATCTCGGTGGGGCGGCGGAAACAGGCCCCTTCCACTGTCATTCCGAGCAGCCGCTGGCGACGTGGCAATCTCGCGCGGGGTCAGGGCTCTCCGAAAGTGATTATCGAGCCGCAGAGGTAGCTAGCGGCTGTCTCTTAATTCTGAGTGAGTTGTACCAAAGAGTCTCTTTACGTATAAATAGAAAATTTCTGTCAATTATTAAAATCTTGTTTTGTTCGTGAAATTCTGATTATGTCCCGCCCCGTCCCAAACATTTTAACGTCAAAATAACGCCAATTTTTGGGGTATATCCTGAAGTTCTACAGGGCACCGCTTTCGTCATTGTCACGACATAATACTAAAACAAATATTCCTTTTGGCATGTCTATTAGCATTGAAATCTGATTTGAAGGACGGTGACTATACTAGTAAGCCCATGTGCTTTTACTGCGTGACGTCTCTTTTATCTGTCTAACAGCGGTTTCGCTGACGAGATACTGCTCACAAAGGTCAGCCCGTATACGTTCCAACATACTCTCAATTGATCTTAATCGCTTTTGAAGTTTATCACACATTGAGTCTAACCGCTCACGAGATTTGTTTAGTTTTGGAAACAGGGCAGCTTGTATTAGGCTGCGATTCGCCGTGTAATAGTCTCTTGCACTTACACTCTTTTCGTTAGTGGAATACTGAGATAGAAATCTCTCGAAGTCATCTGGTGGCCAGGCCATCTGGAAAAAGCTAATACCAACAACGTATGGTTGTACATTCTTTTCAAGACTACAGAAGGATTTCATTTCCGTTAGAAGTGAGTAAATGAAAACAGCTATATCTCCCAACATCTGACGAAACGAACCCACTTGTTCATCGTAGGCTAGGATCTCTTGATTCAAATCTTTGTATCTCCCCTCAAGTTCATGCTTCCGTCGTAATTCGAAACCTGCTGCACTGAGGTTCACCTGCTCTCCAAATATTTCAATATGTGCATACGGAATAAAGTAATTTGTCACGGCCACTCCTTTATTCACAATTTGATTCTCAACCTTGAACTTATCTATGTCTTCCGGTTTTAACACTCGGTCAGCCCTCTGTTCTAAGGGATATTCACTCCAAGAAAAAGACCTTCTATTAATTTCGTGAAGCACTTCCTGAATTCGCTCGATAATAGGGTCTATCACCAGAGCAATGAATTCAATTGTGCGGGCTTGCCCACGCTCATAGGAGCTTTCTTGAACCATTTCTTTAGTATTACGAGCCATATGAAAAGTGGCCAAGGCCAATACCAGGGTGACCCAAGCAGTTAGAAGAAAAGCCAGCGCAGCAACATTGCTTCCAAAAGTAGGTTGGAATGGGAACCGAGACGGGAACAGTAGTACAAGGAACACGAATACGACAGCCAGACCCAGTAGAACCACCAAGGCAATTACTACCTTTATCCACTTCTCAAGTGCCATAATTCATATTATATAGACAGAATGATGAGACAACAACAGGATTGCACTAATGTCAGAAAAGTATAGCGGAAATCCAACAGCAGAGGAGATCTAGAGGTCAGGTTGGCAATGTAATGATTCTAGGTATAGAGTAATAGTCTAAATAGCCTAACCTTGACAAATATTATAGATAGTGCTAATATATCTACATAAGGAGAGGCTATGCGTAAAGAGAAGCTGTTATATACACCAGGAGATGTGGCGAAACTGCTGCAAGTTAAACCTGTAACCGTACATAATTGGCTTAGACATGGTAAGCTCAAAGGTTTCAGAGTAGGAAGTAAGTTATGGCGCATTACCCGGGAACAACTACAAGAATTTATAGAGTTTGACTTGGATTACCTGGAACTTGATGAACGTAGGCGTAAGTAATTTCTCTAATTGTTGAACGCCGGTTATTAAACACTGAGTATTATATTTAATAAGTATAGCTAAAGGAGGTAAAGAGATGGGTTCTCGATCGCTAAAAACATTCGAAGATGTAGCGAAGTTCTCTAGGTCATTTGCAAAAAAGAGAGGGTTAAACCGTGAAACTGCACAAGAATTGTGCGGAATCCTGATAAGTGCTTTTAACTCATCCAGTAGCGGAAAATTAGGGATAATAAAAGCGACAG
>CAYSBO010000091.1:0-4573 GCA_964429285.1 uncultured Dehalococcoidales bacterium
CCGCGGCTGTAATTGTACCAATCTCCAGCCACATCGATTCGTCGTACATGTTCTGCTTTGGCCAAGCGCTATCTGGCGCACTGGACCCCATACCATAAACCTGGAGTGTGAAGGTCTCTGCGCTGGGATCTACTATCAACTGGAAGAAGTAATTCCCGTCGCTGGGATAAACATCGACACCGTTACCAGTGCCCACCCAATTCCCATCCATATCGCGATCTGTTATGCCTCCCACTGTAGCATAGTAACGGAAAGGCTGTGCCAACCCCATATTATTTTCCATGCGGATTCGGTCCCACGGCTGAGCAGGCATGGTCCACCAGGGCCCTAGCCAGTCATTCCCAAAGACCACTTCTACCGCCTGGCCACCACTATCGAACATGGAGAATTTGGCATAGTACTTCGACCAATCGCCGGTGTTGGCAACGGCAGCTTCTGATAAGTCCACCCAGCCCTGCAGTGCGATAGGTTCACCCGCATCTGTCAGGTTATAGGTGTAGGCACACGGGCACCACGCAGTTACTGACTTCCAACCGGTTCCCGTTATCGTCAGGTCGCCACTGGGTGTCATGCATGGGGGAACCTGAATGTGATAAGGGAATTGCATAGCCCAGTTGTTCCTGCCCTCGAAGCGGAACCCACTACCCCAAGCGGTCTCAGTCGTTACAATATCATACGAATAGCAGAGCTTGTAGATTAAGCCCGTAGGGTTGGCGGTCGGGCCGCCAGGCCAGGCGTAATTACGTGTCATGGTCCACAGGTTATTGCTTCCGGCAGTGAGGTCAGAACTGATGTCCCAGCTCTCGACTGAGTTCCAGCCGTGGGCGTTCCCTGAAGGTGGGACCGGGACACCGTAGACTATGGTAGTAGGGGCGTACGTGTCTTCACCCACGTAACTGTCGTTGAGGTATACCAATTGTGCGTTATCGCAGTTCATGGTCAATGTGCCCCCAATGTTGGTTGCGTCGGTGGGCAGGTCAAAACTGCGGGTGAAAAGACGCCAGGTATTATAGTCGGTGTTTTCGGCATAGTAGCTGCTGGAAATCCACTCGGCTCCGGAAACACCGTAGGGCCCCCAGGCACTATGCGTCCAGGTCAGGACTGATGGCGCGGGAGTACCGGGGTATGATTGATACTCTGACGTATAGCCTATTGGATAACCAGGGTTCGATGGGTCCTCAGCTAAATACAGAACCATATCCGAGCCAGCACCGCTAACCAGGCACTCATTGAATGTATCGGTCTTCTCTACCACAGCATGGGCAGCGATGTAGATGTCATCACAGGGCTGAACCCCAGGCATACCATCGGCGACCATGACTCCTGTGGGCTTACCCTTCTTGTTAACTTGCATCGAATAGCCATCTATATCGGCCAACGGTATTGTGTAAGCGACCACCGTATCAGTTACTGATGTGGCATCATCGTCATCGTAGGGAAACTGACCCGGTGCAGTCGTTGGAGGTACATTCTTGCCTGCATAGAGATGCGTTTCGGTAATTACCCAGTCCAGGTCGGTAATCTCGTACTCGACATAAAGGTTATCCGCATCGTTCCACACCTTCACGTCGCCTACGTCTTCAAACTGTCCAGCCAGCAAATCTGTTACGTACGGGTCGTCCTCTTCATGTGCTGACACGAATGCCATCGGTAACGCCAGTGCTACTGCCAGGACCACCGCCAGCATTGAAAATAGAATTCTCCTTTTCATCTTTTTTCTCCTTTCATTTCTCGATTTTGTTTATTGCCATATCGCCCGTCGACCCCGGGCATTGGCTCTTCTTCATTTGTTTCAATCCCTCCTAGAAAACGATCACCTCCTTTCGGCAAAAGATTCGTGGCCATACTTGACCTTGGTTCGCACTGACTCCAATTACATCCTGCCCTTCATTTCACCGAGACTAAAGCCGCCCGCAAGTGCAGACGTTGCCTTGAGGGCAACCGGTAACCATCCCCTCGCGCTAAGATCCCCAAAAAACAAAATAGCAAAACCTACCTTCGAGGTCGGTTTCGCTATTGACTCCGCTGGACCCAAGCGACCAACTACAGGTTCAGCCTCACCGTCCCCTCACCTCAAGTCCTGCGCGAACGTTTCACCGTAGTTAATATCCTATCATAGATATGTCATTTGTCAATACAATTATCCTAACTTTACTTACATTCTTTGGGCAAAAACTCTGTTTTTCAAACTCCTGGCTGATAGGAAAGGAATGCGGCCCGGACAAGCCTCACCATGGCCTTTGTGCGAGGATCTTTTCAGTTAACTATGACCGTGCGTAACATAGCTAGCATACTGGCCGAGCTTTAATTTGTGGCCGTCTCCTGATATTATCTGGGTCAGGCTCATGAAATTCACCGATAAACTGCTTAACATAAGCCGGCAGAACAGAAGCCTGCTCTGCATCGGACTGGACCCCGACCCTGAGCTTATGCCCGGGGTGGACGTCCTGCAATTCAACAAAGCCATTATTGACGCCACTCGCGACCTGGTCTGCGCATATAAGCCCAATCTGGCTTTCTATGAAGCCTTAGGGACCGCAGGATTTGCTATTCTGGAAAAGACCATTAAGTATGTACCCGGCGATATTCCTGTAATCGGCGATGCCAAGCGAGGGGATATAGGGAATACGGCCAGGGCGTATGCCAAAGCACTTTTCTCCGTTTTCGGCTTCGATGCCGCAACCGTCAATCCTTACCTGGGCTTCGATTCGATAGAGCCTTTTGTCAGCTACCAGGACAAGGGAGTATTCATCCTGTGCCGAACATCAAACAAGGGAGCCGTGGATTTCCAGGACCTCAACACCGATGGCCGGCCGCTATACGAAACTGTGGCCCACAAAGCGAAAGAATGGAATACATACGGCAACGTCGGCCTGGTGGTGGGCGCTACCTATCCTGAAGAACTAAAAAGGGTCCGCTCGATCTGTCCTGAGATGTGTTTGCTCATCCCGGGGGTCGGTGCTCAGGGAGGAGACCTGGCTTCGGCGGTTAACTACGGAGTCGATGCCCGGGGAGAAAAGGCGATTATCAATGTGTCGAGGCAGGTTCTTTATGCCTCAAGGGAAGAAGACTTTGCCCGGGCGGCCAGGGCTGCTGCTGAGAAGCTGCGCAAGGAAATCAATTTTCATTTAGCTTCTAGCCCGGAGCCAAAATGAGAGAATCCTCTTCGCTTGTCATTGCGAGGCACTGTAGTGCCGGAGCAATCTCGCAACAGTATGCACAGTCCATGGCACCATAGGAATGGGACCGATTGCAAAGATGGGGATACTGTAAGCGAGCTCGAGATGACTGCGGAAATAGAAGTCGGCGACGTCGTCCGGTTGCGCAAAGCGCACCCCTGCGGCAGCCACGATTGGGAGGTGGTCAGGGTGGGTGCCGACATCGGGATCAAGTGCCTCAAGTGCCAGCGAAAGGTCTTTCTGGAGAGAGGCGTTTTTCGGAGAAGGCTGAAGGCAGTGGTTGGCAAGAAAGAGTGAGTGCTTATGCTCCCGTGATTGCCAGGCTGGTCACCACTGCAGAATCTTCAAATTGAAAAAGTGGATAACCCGGCCTAACGCGCGGGTTATCCACTTTCTATTGGTTGTCTTTATGCTTCCAGTTGTCTGGCTTTTCGCCTTCTTCTTGCCCAGACCGCTCCCCAGATAATCAAGCCAATCCCGACTATTATGACGACGATGAGCCACCAGGCGATGGTTCGTGAGGTCGTGAACTCACCATCCAATCCGGCGACTTCCACCTCATACTGTCCGTAGTCCAGGTCGGTTATGGTGAAACTCACCTGCGCGCTCAGTCCTGCACTCAGTAACACCGTCTGGGTGTCTACTGTTTCTCCATTGAGCTTCAGTGCTACAACATAGGTGCCTTCCTGCCCGCCGTCGTTGGTTACCGTGGCAGAAATGGTAGCGCTTTCCCCTGTCCTGGTCACGAAGATATTCTTTTCCACACTGGGCTCAATGCTCAAGCCACTGCCTACGAAATTGGCAGGTGCCGGCGGAGGCGTCGGTTCGAGTTCAGCCAGTACGCCGAAGATACTGAAGTGGTTTATAGGCGCAGACAAAGTCAGTTCTGCTACACCACTCGGCCCGCCTGCTTCGCTGTCGAGAAGTACCCAGACTCCCTCAACATCATCGTAGTAAGCCATAGTTACGTTTAGAGCATTATCAGGCAATTCGTCGATACCCAGTGTCAGGAAGATATCCTTGTTGAAAGCAGAGCCCGAAGGAGTGATGTTGAAGGCCAGGAGTGCCGTGGTATTCTCTGGAAGATCAGGTATGTCCTCGAGCTCTCTAACGAGTATCAGGTAGTGCGTGTGTCGTCCGACAACAGGTGCATGAGTCCCTCGCTCCAGCAAGAGGTTGTGGATGGCGTTGGGGCTGGGGCCAAGCAGGTCCACAGCCAGCTTATCGTTGCTATAAAGCGGCTCCGTTGTGATCTCTTCTTCCCAGTCCACCGTAAGGTACTTGGTCGAAGGACAACCGCCGCCGCCGGCAGGGCCAGGTGAAGGGGGAGAGGTAATAGTGACGGTAGCCGAATCCTCATCGGCAACCTGCTGGTCACAGGTAACGGTGGCGGT
>CAYSBO010000092.1:0-3899 GCA_964429285.1 uncultured Dehalococcoidales bacterium
GGATCTTGACCTTGAGCCTCGGCATTTTGGAGGCCATACCCCGAAGATTCGGGGCACTGTTCACCAGGTCAATTATGTTCTCACTCCGGTCGTCATTACCATCCACCGGCACGGACTGTGCCGTGCAGAAGTAATAGTTGGAGTCAGGAGTTCCGACAGCACCATTAGGTATATATGCCATATTCCCGCCTCCTTAGACGCTACTCTCTGTATTTAACAGAGAATCGCTGAACCGAATCGGATGGCCGCTGAAGTAATACTGAGGAGCTTCCCAGGGTTTATCCGCGGTGTAATTGACTGTGCTGTCGTTCTTGGCCGCTTTCCAGAAGTGACCCCATACCGCTCGGTTCATATAGAGTATCGCGCCCTTGCCCATGTCCTTCATCGATACCAAAGCATCGATAATAGGATTGATCTCGAAATTCGAGTCCTGTGGGTTATTGCTGGAACCCACCGGCTCTATGTTTCCGATCCGGCGCAGACAACGATCATCCGCTATCACAAGGCCCAATTGCCATGCAAAGTCACAGATGTAACTCCGCATGTCACTGGAATTATTACCAGCTACAAGCTGGTCTCCAGCGTACTCGTGCTTCTCAACACCGACGAACTTGTGCCCCTGGGGGTAGACACCATAGACCTGGTCCTGTCCCCACTGTACCGCAAGTATGGAAGTCAACGTAGAACTTCCACCATAGGTATGGAACATATTCTGTCCAAATTGGTCGGTTTGAGTTGCAGAGGTAATGTGGGCTTCCATGGACGGGAATGCATACCCGCCCGCAATCGTTCCATTCACGATTGCATCCGCCATGTCGTTTGCTAGGCCCTCGTAGTGAGGTACGGCAAGCCTGCCGACGTACTCGTCGAAGTTCGGTTCTATATCCGCAAAACGCATATCCACAGTAAGACGGCTTTCGATCCGTCCTAAGTTGATAGAGTCCGAGATATATCCGCCCTTCGAGGCCGAGATACCGTCATTGAGCTTGACCCATGTACCGCTTACAAGGTCTGAGTTACGCGTGTATTTGTGAGTCTGGCGGCCATTCGCGGGGTACAAAGGAATGTCCTTGAGAACATCCTGCATTTCCGCCATCGATTTGATGATGGGAAGAAACCCCTGTCCGTCAGGTCTGTCAAACGTGCTTAACTCGAGCAAACCAGGCAGAGTCGCTGCTAATGTAGACATCTACTACCTCGTTTTAATCGTAGTAGGATTGTCGCCTCTTTGACACTTCAGCCGCGAACGGGAAGGGTGTCCTTGATTGCCCGCCCTGCGGTTGCCCGCCCTGCGGTGCTTCCGACTCAGATACAGCACGGCCCAAATTACCCAAAAACTTCACCATAGCCGGAGAATTACCGAAACCGGTATCCTTTAGCTCATTGATGAGATCCTTGTCTGCATACTCTTGTAGTACGTTTTGGCCCGCCTTTAGTACCTTGTCATAGTCTTCACCCAAGTCCTGCCGAAGTTGCGTTTCAGCTTGACTCCGTTTCGCTTGGTAGACTTGCCGCACCTGCCGAACCGCTTCGTTCTCTCTTGCTGCTATTTTGCCCAAAATACTTTTAGCCTGTGGAACACTGAGGTTGTTTTCATGAGCAAAGGCAGCTAAGTCCTTGGCGGCTCCGTCGGTCAGCTTGAACCCTTCCGGTAGCTTTACGTCAGAGAAGTCGTAATCCTCTACCTTTTCCGGCACCCCTAACAGGGTGCGCACTCGTGACAGTTCTTCTTCAGTTGGTTCCTCGGATACGGTCACCGCCTTGCCCAGCTTCCCCTCAAGCTCAACGTAGCTTTTCGCTAAGTCCGTCGCTGACGGGAACTTGCGTAGAGACTCGCTGTCCTTCAGGTCACCTTTGAGTTGGTCCATCCATCCAGGTCGTTCAGAACTGTCTGCTCCAGGGGTAGACTCGCTTTCCCCAGATCCTTCAGGCTGTTGATTGCCCGCTTCTGCCGGTTGCTCCTCAGAGATCCCGTCAGTTAGCAGATCGCCTTCCCGATCACTCATCTTCTGTCTCCTCGGGCTTTGGTGCCCCTATGATGGCCTCGGCTATAAATGACCGATGGCCTCTGTTATTCACCATCACGCCGAAATACGTTTCCAACATATCCCGCGCGAAGTTACGCATAATTATCTCCGGGTCCTCAACAACCGGGTCAAAGAAGTGCATATCTTCCAGCAAGTAGTAGATGAACTCTCGCCCGGCTTCGGTGGTATACATTTGCTCGGCTACCCGGCGGCGGTCTTTCAGCAACCGCTCAACGTCACTCACATCTTCCCCCGCTTGACCATTGCTCCGTACACATACCTGTTGTACCGTTCGGTACCGGGCTTATATCCTTTCTTCTTGGCGCTCTTTGCCAGCGCCTCATGCATCTTCTTGGGCATTAGACTAATCCACTCCCTTGCAGTATCCCTTCAGCCGGGCTCCCTTCTTCCGGGGCCTTGCTTAACTTATGCAATGATCCGGCAGCGCTCTCCATCTGCTCCTGCTGTTGCGCCTGCGCCATTGCCTGTTCTCTCATGGCTCTGAGCTTCTTAATTTCCGGTAGCTCTCTCACGCTGGACGCCGGAAAGCCTTCAGTCTCGGCTATCTTCCGCACCAGGTCGTCCAGATCAAGGTTGTCCAAAATAGCCGGATTTTGCGATATCTCCACCAATCCGGCTATTTGCGCCATCCCACTGTTGAGGCTCTGCGCCTGGTGATACTTTCGCTGCGCCTGCGATAATAATCCGGTGAACTCAATATCAAGAGCAACACCCATTTGCATGAGCGCCGGAGGCGGCTGCGGCAGGAGCTTCCGTCGGCTCATGATATTGAATGTTCGCATGATCATCGGCCCAAGCCCCTCGGCGTTCTGCCGCGTAAGAGGTCCGGACAACGAGCTCACACGCTCCCCTTGTCTCTCCATCACTTCCCGGGCCGTAACCTGCCGGTCCAGGCTATCCAACATCCGGAACAAAGGCACCATAAAAACATCGTTTACCTCGTCCCGTAGTATCTCCAACATGTCCCTGCCAAACGGATACCCGCGGCCACCCGCATCTATTGGATATACTCTATTGTTCGGATGCTTGTAGGTATTGATCCCTTTAGGCGATAGGTTCAGTCTCCTCGACATCTCCACAGGGACCTGGAGCGGTGGTTCTACAGACAATTGCGCGGCCCGTAGAGTAGAGTACTTCTCCTGATTCAACCGCTTAATAGTGGAGATACCGTCCATAGCCGGTGATCGCCCATACTTCTCGTTGCTGTTCTTTGACCACCTAGCAACCACCAGCGGGAACTCGTCATATCCGCCTTCCCTGAGAATTGTTTCAGTTCCCGGCAGATATTCCACACTGGCAAACGGTTTGTTTTTCGACAGTTTAGAGCTGCTGTCCCGATAATGGCGCGGCTCAATCACATGGATAAACTTGTGCTTGTCCGCCAGCTTCCGTATACGCTTCTTGTCGTCCGTGTCCATGATGTCGTTGACAAATTTCTCGGGCAGACTATCGCCATAGCGATCCAACGCCTGCTGTCCGGTGAGCCATATTTCCCGGTATGCACTCTCTACGCGGTTTTGTGCATTCTCCATGATATAGGTCTCTTTGGGATGCCGAGTTGAATAATTAATAATCCACGTTGACGGATCTTCCTCTATCAACATGGTCGCCGTACCCACGGTAATCAAATCCAGAAACCACTCATATAGCTGATCGTAGAACGATGAGCGATGCAGCATCATGTAAATAGCCCGCTCGTTTTCTTCAAGCCAATCCTTTGCATATGCTACTTCGTTCATCTGTTCAGGCATAAGCAAAAGTTTTGTCCATTTTATCGATGGCCCTGCGTTCCAGCCTACTAAACCGTTCGCCTCTGTCTTCGCCGCTTCAACAGCTGTGGTATCGTAAATA
>CAYSBO010000092.1:3909-4562 GCA_964429285.1 uncultured Dehalococcoidales bacterium
CGCCCTTTCTTTTTCTCTTGGCTTTCCTGTTTGTCCGGGTCTTCCCACATGTCTCTCTTTGGTGAGGTGTAATGAACAACGTCTTCCCATAGGTCTTCCCAGCTTGACCGCTCTTCTTTCAGCTGCGCCAGGTTTGCAGTGTATCGCTCTATCCTCTGCTTATCGCTCATTCAAGCCCCCATGTGCTGAGGTCCTCGTCACTATAGACTGGCCGGCTGTCCCAGTTCTCCTGATACGCTATTTCCCGCTGATGATCCTGCATCCCTCGCCAGATACCCATAGCCAGGCTCAACGCCATATCATCGTGCTTAAGATCGGATATTGCTTCATACGTCTAATATTGTCCCTAAAATACCTTCTGTCTCTTTTTCGAGCTTTAAAATATCCTTTTTAATATCTTCAAGATTTCTCAACGGTTTGTATTCATAAAACTCTTTAGTGAAGTTTATTTCGTAACCAATCTTATCTTTACTTCTATCCATCCAGGCATCCGGAACATGCGGGAATACTTCCCGTTTAAAATATTCATCAATATCTTCAGTTAACGGAATGTTTTCACAATCTCTCAAATCTGTATCAGGTTCAGGATTCCCATCTTTATCCAGACATATATCAGCAGTTTCATCCTGTTCAGAGAGAGCCTTTAAGATAGC
>CAYSBO010000093.1:0-4466 GCA_964429285.1 uncultured Dehalococcoidales bacterium
GCAAGAAGCTCCACGAACTACACATTGAACAGGAAGGTGACGACATCTCCATCCTGGATGATGTAGTTCTTGCCTTCTGTCCTGAGCAGACCTTTCTTTCGTGCCTCGGCCAGATTGCCGCAGCTTTCCAGATCACTGAAGCTGATGACCTCAGCCCGGATGAACCCCCGTTCCATGTCGGAATGAATCTTTCCTGCCGCGTTCGGTGCTGCAGTTCCGGCCGGGATAGTCCAGGCCTTCAGTTCGGAGGAAACAGTGGTGAAGAAGGAAATGAGCCCCAGGAGGCGATAGGAAAGGTCAATAACCCGGTCAAGCGCCGGTTGGCCCAGCCCCAGAGATTCACGGAATTCCCCGGCCTCGGCGTCGCTGAGCTGCGCCAGCTCCATCTCCAGCTTCCCACAAAGGGCCACCACGGCAAACTGGGGGTAAAGGGAACTTATCTCATTCTCCAGCCGGGAGGCCTGTGATATTTGCTGCTCTCCGATATTGAGGACTAACAGCATGGGCTTGGCAGTAAGAAACTGATAGTTGGATAGCATCTTGAGTTCTTCTTTGGCCAGGTCCTGCCGCCTTATCGGTATGTCTCTCTCCAATTCCTCCTTAACCTTTCGAAGCAGAAGCCGCTCCTTCAAGTAGGACTCCCGCTCTGCTGCTTTGGCTCCTTTCAGACTTGACCCCAGCTTGTCCAGCCTTCTTTCGATAATGGCTAAATCTGAAAGCGCCAGCTCCAGGTCCAGGGAGGCTATGTCTCGTTTCGGGTCTATGCTGCCCCCGGGATGGGGCACCCTGTCATCTTCAAAAGCGCGGACTACCTGGAGCAAGGCGTCGGCGGTAGTCAGATAGCTCAAAAATTCCCCTCCTACGCCTTCCTTCCCGAAACTCTTCAGGGAGCCGGCAATGTCTGTGTAACTTACCTCGGCGGGAATGGTCTTTTTGGGCTGGAATATGCTTTCCAGCACCGGCAGGCGGGGGTCTGGCACTTTGGCCACGCCCGTATTGGGAGCCAGCGTAGGCGAATAACCGGCAACTTCAGCCCTACCTCCGGTCAGGGCGTTGAAGACAGTCGTTTTGCCGCTCTCCGGTATCCCGATAATGGCAATCTTCATGATCATATCCTAGCATATTCTCTCTCTGAGCTTCTGCCGGCAGAAGCTGCCGCTATGGTAGAATACGGGACAAATGCTCTACATCCTTTACGGGAAGGACAGTTTTTCCCTCAACCAAGGTGTGGAGGAAATCAAGGCCGGCCTGGGCGATCGGGAAACCGTAGCCACCAACACCACCAGCTTGGACGGCCGGAATGTGACTCTGCGTGAACTCAGAAACACATGTGACGCCCTTCCCTTCCTGTCCTCGCAGCGCCTGGTCATAGTCGACGGCCTGTTAGGACGCTTCGAACCAAAGCAAAGCAGACCGCGATCCGGCAAACGCAAATCTCAAAGTGGAATGGGGGAATGGGAAGGCATGGCTTCCTACGTCAGGCAAATGCCGGAAACGACCGTGCTGGTGCTGGTTGACGGGGAGGTGAAGGGCCAGAATCTCCTGCTGAAGCAGCTTTCGCCGTTGGCCGACGTGAGGACCTTCCCCTTGCTGCGAGGCAAGGAGCTGAGAGCCTGGATACAACACAGGGTAAAAAAGGAAGGCGGGCGTATCACTACTCAGGCCATCGATCTGCTGGTCACCCTCATAGGCGGAGACCTGTGGACGATGGACAGTGAAATCCAGAAATTGCTCCTCTACAGCCAGGAACGCCCTATCGATGAAGATGACGTCAGACAACTGGTAAGCTATGTCCAGGAGGCCAACATCTTTGCCCTGGTGGATGCGGTGGCCGAAGGTCGGACCGGGCCTGCCCAGCAGATACTTCACCGCCTGTATAAGGAGGGCATGGCTCCAACCCACATCCTGACCATGATTACCAGGCAATTCCGCCTGATAGCCCTGGCCGGAGACCTGGAACCGGGGCTATCCCGTCCGCAGGTTCAGGACAGGTTGGGGCTGAAATCAAGCTATCCCCTGGACAAGGCACTTCGCCAGGCCAGGCTGTATGATTTCGAGGGCGTAAGACGGGCCTACGATAAGCTTCTGGAAACCGACTCAGCCATCAAGACCGGTAGATATGACGACAAACTGGCACTGGAACTCCTGGTAACCGAACTCGCCTGCCTGTAGCTGACTCCGTAAACCGTCACAACTGTCTCCTCCATTCTAACACTCTGAAACTTCTCCTCTTCATCATTGCAAGCCCCGACTTTTCGGGACCCGGCAAACTGAGCCTCCCTCCACCGAGATTGCTTCGCCGCTACGCTCCTCACAATGACAGAAAAAGGGTGACAGTTCTTGGCCCCACAGTGTTTTTGGTACAATTGCTGAAGTCTTCCAGAAAGAGCGAAGAAGGCACAAATGAAGATTGCAATTTCAGCCGACGGTGCGGATTTAGAAGCCAGAGTAGCGCAGAAGTTCGGGGTATCAAAATACCTGGTGATTGTCGATTTGGACACCGGGGATTTTGAGGCAGTGCCAAACCCGGGGGCCTCACAGCAGCGTGGAGCCGGAGTACAGGCCATCCTGCTGGCTATCAGCAAAGAAGTCAAAACAGTCTTAACCGGCTGGTGCAGTCCTGCAGCCCGCCATCGGCTCACCACAAATGGCATAGAAGTCATCTCTGGACTCAGCGGCACGGTGGGAGAGGCGGTGGAAAACTACAGGAAGGGCGACCTCCAGAAACAGGTCCAAGCTGAAGTTGACCGCCCGGCCGGAAGGCACAGGATTGACAGGGCCGCTGTCCTGCAAGCCGCCAGAAGTTCTGGCAGGCAGTTTGCCTCCCTGTTGCCTATCCTCATAGGCGTGGTACTGCTCATAGGCTTGTTCAATGCCTTTGTGTCGAAGGAGTTTCTGGCCTCCATATTTTCAGGCAGGCCATTGCTGGATACCCTCTGGGGAGCATGCTTTGGCAGCATCCTTGCCGGAAACCCGATCAACAGTTATGTCATCGGAGGGGAGTTGCTGAAACACGGAGTCAGCCTTTTCGCCGTGACCGCTCTAATCTTAACGTGGGTGACTGTGGGCTTAGTGCAATTGCCGGCTGAAGTAGCGGCTCTGGGCAGGAAATTTGCCCTGGTGAGGACTGCCATATCCTTTGTGCTGTTCACGGGCGTAGCCGTTATTACAGTAGTCCTCTTCAATGTAATTGTAGGATGAGTTTGCCAGGAAAGGCCAGACCTGTAAGCTCCGTATGGAGAAACCGTCCTGTGCGCATGCTCCTTTTCCCCGCGGGAGTGCTGGTGGCCTACGGGATTCTGTTTGCCGTCATGCCGGAGAGGGCCTCAATGGGCCTCAAGAGCAGCGGTAACATTCTTCTCAATATGCTTGGGCCGCTTAGCCTGGTCTTCGTCCTCATGCTGGTTTTGAACCTTTTCCTGAAACCGGAGCAAATTGTAAGGTTCTTCGGCAGGGAGGCCGGTATCAAGGGGGTCCTGCTCTCGGCAGGGGCGGGGATTATTTCCACCGGGCCCATCTATGCCTGGTATCCCTTGCTCAGGGACCTGCGTGAGAAAGGAGCTGCAAACACTTTTGTAGCCATTTTCTTAGGTAACAGGGCTGTCAAACCATTCCTGTTGCCTATCATGATTTCATACTTCGGCTGGATATATGTGCTCATATTGACCGTGCTGACGGTCCTGGGCTCGGTAGTGGTTGGGTACTTGGTAGGTGCGTTGGCAAAGGTGCAGAACAGCTTGCCATCCCGCGGCAAATAGTTTTGGCATCATAGTAAGCACGGCTTGATTTTTGGGTCTGTCTCACAGCATACTGAAACACCATAAAATGATACCGGAAGGGAAGCGACATTCAAGGCTCAGATTAGAGGGGTTTTGCCGTGAGCGAGTCCTCTGACCAGAACCAGGCGTCCACGCCTGTCCGCTATGAAATAGCCATTACGGCGGAAGAGGCAAGGCTTGGCACCAGGAAGATACTATCGCGCCGGGGCAAAAAGCTGGAAGTGGTTATCCCAACTGGAGTGGTGACAGGCAGCATGGTGAAGCTGACCAATGCACTGCAGGTAACCGACAACCGCCCCGGAGATATCCTGATTCAGATCATGGTGAAGGAGGAGAAGGTAGCTGCAGAGGTAATGGAGGTCACCGATGGCAACTTCCAGGCCGAGGTTCTGGAATCCAGTCTGCCTGTCATGGTGGACTTCTGGGCACCCTGGTGCGGCCCGTGCCGCATGATTGCTCCTGCAACCGAAAAGCTGGCAAAGGAGTACCGGGGCAGACTCAAGGTGTGTAAGCTGAACGTGGACGAGAATCCGCAGACAGCTTCGAAGTACCGGGTCATGAGCATACCGCAAGTACTGTTCTTCAGGAATGGCGATGTGGCTGACGAAAGCACCGGCGCCGTTCCCGAGTCCACGCTTCGCTCAAAGGCCGAATCTGTACTACAGCGCTGATGCGTCCTCCAAATAG
>CAYSBO010000094.1:0-4456 GCA_964429285.1 uncultured Dehalococcoidales bacterium
TCCTCCTTCCTGCCGTTTTCGCGTAGTAGAGCAGGCTCTGGTTAGTCAGCGCCTGGTGGAGCGGGTCTTCTCGATACCACGCGCCGTAGGTTTGCCACCCGGCCATCGTTTCGGCAAATCTACAGTACTCATGGCAATAGAGCGCTTCTGTCCTGTGGCTGCGATGAACGACTCGATGTAAGGCTTGTCCTCAGGGCATTTTACCCCAGCGTACTCGAAAGTGACATTCAGCATACGGGCAGCCTCGCAGTGACAGGGACCGACGAGTGCGCGAAGCAACACAGAAGGCGCTGGTTCATGCCCAACTAAGTGGTGGGGTGTCCCGGGTGTTCCTTGCGCTTCCATCTAGTGCAGATTGCACCTTCTGGACAATTGTGACACATCTCGGACTCGGGACTTGTGTTGAGCAGCCTTGAACGGCGGGGGCGCAGTATAGTATGCTAAGACACAGCAGGGTTCTAATGTTTGTTATCACTAAAGATAGTGCCCGATTACAGCTACGAGCTGAAGAGGCGAGGGCTATGGCCAGGAAGGCTAAGGTTACCTTTAGCATCCTTTCCTCTATTTATATCCTGGGGACAGTCGGCGGAGTGCTGATTTGTCTACTTGAAGCAGCCAGGAGAATAAGGTTCTATGGATACTCTCGATTGCCTCTCTGGGAAGGCAAACTAATTCTGGCATCAAACCATGCTGGTTGGTTGGATATAATCCTGGTTCCATTACTTTATTTTCCATGGTGGTTCAGGGAGCTTCTCCAGAGAATAGGCGAAGTTCTGGTTATACCATTGAAAATCCTGAAAAGGGAACCGGTACGGCGCACTTTTGCCGAAGGTTTCAAGTATATTCCAGCCAGCACGGCAGATGAACATAACTTTCGCCATTTCAGGTGGGTCTTAGATGGATGGAATATCTTCGTTAATAGGGGATCTGATGGAACTAAAGAAAGAGCCAGCGCCCTGATGAAAGCTGTTGAAATTCTGGAAAACAACGGCAGAGTTGTTATATTCCCGGGAGGGGGCAGGGATTTCAAAGCCCGGAACAATGGAGATGGAATATATGACGCAAGGACTGGCAATCTAATTATCAGAAGACCAAGGCCTGGTATTGGTTGGATTGGCAAGCTGACCGGAGCTACCGTAGTACCGATCCGCATAGATGGTACTGACAAAGTCTTACCCAATAAACCGAATGAGAAGCTGCCCCGCTTCCTAAGGTTCGAACGCTATCTTCCGCGAATATGGCGTCCAATTTGTATAAGAATTGGAGAGCCGTTAAGGTTTCCTGCCGGCACTGATGAAGATACCATATTGGAAGGTTATATCCAGGCTCAGCTCAATCTATATTTAGAGACTAAGAAATCGAACCACTAGTGTATTTGAGCGTCGCTAAATACTAAAGATGAACAGCAAGAAGTCCCAAAACGATGGAAAGTTCAGTGTCGCCGACGGATGAGAAAGACTCTATCCCGACATATTGAGCAGCATTGTGTCGATAGGGATTCACGGAAGACCCCCTCATTCACGATGTGCTATACTATTCGTGCTATACATGAGTAGGAAGAAGCCTCGGGTTCAACGTCTTTCCGGAGGAT
Source organism: uncultured Dehalococcoidales bacterium (assembly GCA_964429285.1). GTDB lineage: Bacteria > Chloroflexota > Dehalococcoidia > GIF9 > AB-539-J10 > RBG-13-51-36. The sequence goes on from CAYSBO010000094.1 coordinate 1,592, forward strand.
AAGCGGTTGTCATATGCGAGAGTGATAGTCAACCCTGTTGCTGGCGCTGGGAGAACCGCTAAGAAATGGCCGCAAATCATGGCGCTACTAAGAGGTATTGGCCTACGTTTCGATTACGATTTGACAGAGGCTCCCGGCCACGCAATAGAGCTTGCCAAATCAGCAACTGAGAGGGGCTACAAACTGGTGGTCTCGGTGGGGGGCGATGGCACAATAAATGAGATTGTGAATGGCCTCTATGATTCTGGCGACATTAAGGATGTTATGCTGGGCATCATAAGCACAGGAACAGGTAATGATTACATTCGCACTCTCGGTATACCTCGTCACTATGAAGAGGCTTGCCACCGTCTCACGAATCAAGAAAAGCTCGTGGTGGACCTTGGCGTTGTAGAATACGCATGTAGTAAGCAGATACGGCAGCGGCTTTTCGTAAATTTTGCTGGCTTGGGTTTCGATGCCGAGGTAGTTAAGGCTACTACACAGAGGTATAAAGCTGCAGGCGACACAGCTTCTTATCTGATGGCATTACTCACCACTTTTCTATTTTACAAGAATAGGCAGGTAGTCATTAAAGTAGATGGAGCAGCGGAGGAAAGGAAGATTTGTGTTGTTCTGATCAGCAACGGCAAGTATGGGGGAGGAGGTATGCTCGCTGCGCCTCAGGCTAATCCTAGCGACGGTCTTCTTGATGTGTTAATAATAGACGATTTGAGCAAACTAGATCTTCTTTGGTCGTTGCCGCGGTTGTATAAGGGCACTCACCACACTCACCCTGAAGTCGCTGTGAGGACAGCGAAAGAGGTAGACATACAAGCCAGGCGGCAAACGACTCTCCAGGTTGATGGCGAGCTCTTGGGCGAAGCCCCTGCCCGTGTCTATGTGTTGCCCGCTGCGCTAAATGTCGTCGTTTAGATGATGGATACATCGCGATAGTAATATCGCTCTGGCTGGGTGTGGTCGGATGTCAATAATAGACACCAAAGCATTCATGCTGCTATCAGTCCTACATAGTATCTTTGCTCATAGACCACCGGTGACAGAAAACCGAGTTTTGCCTGTCGGCGCTGCCGGTTATAAAAGATCGCAATATACTCGGTAATAGGTGAGTTTTTTAAAAATTGTACTTGACAGAACTAATGAAACTTGGTAGTTTATTTTGGGTATTGTGCTTTGCCCTTTCTTATTGCGTAATATAAGCTCGAACTAACTCAGTTATCAGGCAAAGGAGAGAAAGGAGGGTAATTATGCCAACACAAAGATGGAAACCTCGCCAAAGTCATGGGCAATTCCGTCCCGTCCGGGAACTGGAAGAGATGGGCCGACGGTTAGAGGAGGACTTCGTCCGCCCTGTCGTGCGTGCTGTTTGGGAACGCATTCCTGAGGAGGAGAGGGGGTGGTCCCCTTCGATAGACATCTTCGAAAAAGGTGATAACTTCGTGGTTAAAGTCGAACTCCCCGGCATGAAGCAGGAAGATCTCGATGTATCGGTGTCTGATGACACACTGACCATCAAGGGGGAAAGAAGTCCGGAAAGTAGCGTCAAAGACGAAGACTACTACCGTAGTGAGATCGCCTACGGAGGCTTCTATCGCTCAATAGTACTTCCTTCCGTCGTAGATACCAAGAATATTGAAGCCGTATATGAGGATGGTATTCTTTTCGTTACTCTTCAAAGAGCTGCGGGAGCAAAACCCAAGAAGGTCAATATCCAGGTCAAAAAAGGAACAGCCTGACCTTACGCAGGACCGACAATATGCTGCCGTGCCATCAGGAGTACTTCTGCCGGGATAAGCGTAGACGACGCTTCATTCATTTAGAGTATGTTTAAAACTCTTCCCGGCGACAAGTGTTCGTGCTTTATGTGGATAGGCGTTGCTGATAGCGCAGCAGGCTGAGAAGGGAGGAGATGCAGCGTCTAATAACGCCCAGCATTGCCTTTAGCCGCGCCAGGCGTTTCCAGCGGGTCGTCAATGTACTCGTCAAATACGGCTTTGGCGAGGCCATGACTCGGATACGTGTCTGGGAAGCTATCAACTTCGAGAGACGCATCCTCAGGCGCAAACCTAAACTCCCTGAGCTCACCACCCCACAACGGCTCCGTGTCGCTCTCGAGGAGCTGGGACCAACTTTTATCAAGCTAGGTCAGCTGCTCAGCACACGCCCAGACCTGGTACCACCAGAATTCCTCGTCGAACTCAAGAAGCTACGGACTTCCATCTACTTCGTGCCGGCAGACATAATCAGAAGCATCATTGAGTCTGAGCTAGGCCGACCAATCAGTGAACTATTCGAGAGCTTCGATGACACACCACTGGCAGCAGCCTCGCTTGCCCAGGTCCACCGTGCAGTGCTCAAAGGCGAACAGGTAGCGCTGAAGGTGCAGCGTCCCGGCATCGTTGAGATTACTGAGGTGGACATGGATATCATGCGCAGCCTGGCGCGTCTTGCCGAGCGCTACTCTCCCGCGATTTACCTTATTAACGCGGTAGGCCTGGTGGAAGAGTTTGCCCAGCAAATCAAAAAAGAACTTGATTTCCGGATGGAAGCCAACAACATGCGCCGCTTTGCCCAGAACTTCGCCCGCGATGGGACGATTCACGTACCTGAAGTCTATCCAGAGTTGTGCACAAAGCGTGTCCTTACCATGGAATACCTGGACGGTATTAATATTTCGGACACACAAAGGCTCAGTGATGAGGGCTACAACCTGCGGCAGATCGCTAGACGCGGGGCTGTTCTCGGGTTCAACGCAACCTTCCAGCATGGCTTTTTTCATGCCGACCCACATCCTGGCAATATCTTTGTACTGCCAGGCAATGTCATTGGACTGGTCGACTTCGGCATGATGGCGACACTATCCCT
>CAYSBO010000095.1:0-4442 GCA_964429285.1 uncultured Dehalococcoidales bacterium
CAACCGTGAAAGCGTCAACACGCATTGATCTGCAGTAGTCATCTGACACATTCTCCGAACACATAGTGGGGAATCATATATTATCCTCTATGGTTTTTCCACTCTCCAGCTACTTGGCAAATCAAATTTCCCTCGCCGTAACAGCTGACCACAGATTCAACCGAGGAGAAGAACAAGCAGTACTGAAATTTACTGGAAACGGACAATAGTCACCTTGATCTGGCCCAATGCCCTCTTTCTGCAAATGCTATTGCCCATTGAAAAAGAAATGCAATGGTAGGCCCTTCAAGTTGAGCTTATGGCTTTCGCACCTGTTGTGTAGGTGGCGGTTGTTGCTGAGCTTGTATGGCAATCACCTCGCTCCCCGCTTCAAATAGCTCCGACTTGATCTGATGCACCAGACCCCAGGATTGTGCCTGTTCTGGATTCAGAACCATCCTCTCAATCATAGCATCCGTTATGTCTTTGGTGTTTTTTCCTATGTTCGCCGCGATGACTCTGGCAATATTCTCCACGTCAATTCTCAGTCCCCTTAACCTTTCCTCCAGCAGTTTCTCATCCAAATTCTGCTCGCCCCTGAATTGAACATTAACACCATGGAACAGGAATCTCGCCTGGGGTACTGACAGCCTCCTAGATCCGGCACAGTATATGACTATGCCTATTGAGTCCACACTGCCAAAATTATGTGTGGTTATGGAAGCAGGCAATCCTTTCAAATAATTGTATGCGCTCATACCGTGAACCACAGAGCCACCTGGAGAGGAAACAAGGATGATGAACTCCTTTGCTCCTTGCTTCATTCTCTGATCAATCGCATTCATCAGAGCATTGACTGTGGCATCAATCACCGGAGCAAAGAATCTAATCACAACTGGTTTCATGCCCTGATTGTAGCACATATGAAGGAATGCAAGAAATGGTAGATAATTACGGTCTTCCACTTTTGCTATACTATCAATCGGGACTAGCCTCATGGGAGACATAACTAGGGCCAGGCAGAGGACGGAGCAACTGCGGGGACTGATCAACTATCACAATCATCGCTACTACGTACTCGATAGTCCGGAAATCAGCGACGCACAGTACGATGAACTGATGAGCGAACTCAGGCAGCTCGAGGCTGAGCATCCTGAGCTTGTTACCCCCGATTCGCCGACGCAAAGGATTGGTGCTCCCCCTGTAGAAGCGTTTGGCGTCGTAGAGCATCCTCGGCCCATGTTGAGCCTCGCCAATGCCTTTTCTCACGAAGAACTGGTGGCCTGGCATAGGAGAGTAAGCAATCTTTTGGGAGGGCGCCGGTTTGACCTCGTTTGCGAGCCCAAAATCGACGGACTAGCGGTAGCGTTAACCTATGTTGACGGTTCGCTCATCACAGGGGCAACCAGGGGAGACGGCTATCGGGGCGAGGACATCACGCAGAACTTGAGAACTATCAGGAGTATTCCCCTTTCCATGCCACGTGAGGCACCACCCAGATTCGAAGTCCGGGGCGAGGTTTTTCTTCCTAGAGCCGGGTTCAAGAAGCTTAACGAGGCGAGGGCTAAAGATGGGCTCCCGCTCTTTGCCAATCCTAGAAATGCCGCTGCCGGGTCAGTGAGACAGTTTGATTCCAGCATCACTGCCAGGCGTCCCCTGGACATATTCATCTACGGTCTCGGCTGGGTCGAAGGCAAGACGATGCCTGACACTCACTGGCAAATCATGCAATACCTCAGGTCGCTGGGCTTCAAGATTAACCCCGACATCGCACTGTGCGATGTGCTCGATGAAACAGAGACATACTATCAGAACTGTGCAGAAAGCCGAAAAGGCTTTCCCTACGAAGCAGACGGCATAGTAGCAAAAGTCAACTCAATTGCTTTTCAGCAAGAACTGGGCACCGTAGCCCACGAACCAAGATGGGCCATTGCCTACAAGTTTCCAGCCATTCAGGGCACCACCCGTCTCATTGACATCGGCATAAATGTCGGCAGGACAGGAAGCCTCAACCCTTATGCCATCCTAGAGCCGATTCGGGTAGGTGGCGTAGTGATTAGTCAGGCGGCATTGCATAATGAAGAAGACATCCACCGCAAGGACATCAGGATTGGGGACTGGGTCGTGGTACAGCGGGCTGGTGAAGTCATACCTGAGATCGTTGGACCTGTGGTCAGCCGCCGTACAGGCAGGGAGGGGGTTTTCTCCATACCGAGTCGCTGTCCTGTATGCGACAGTGAGGTGATAAAACCCGAAGGAGAGGCTATCCATCGCTGCACCAATACTGCCTGTCCTTCTCAAGCCCTCGAGAAGATCAAACACTTTGTAAGCCGTGGGGCAATGGACATAGATGGCGTGGGTGAAAAGCTATGCCGGACCTTATTCGAGGCTGAACTGATCAAGGATGTTGCCGACTTGTACTACCTTACCAGAGAGCAACTTCTCGGCCTGGAAAGGATGGCAGACAGAAGCGTTGCCAATGTGCTCAATTCCATTGAAGACAGTAAGAACAGGCCTCTGGCCCGGGTCTTGTTTGCCCTGGGAATCCTGCACGTAGGCGAGCAATACGCTGAACTGCTAGCACAGTCCTTTCACAGCATAGAGGATTTGGCCAAAGTCAGCGAGGAGGACTTGATGTCTCTCCCCTCCATCGGCCCCAAGGTAGCTGAAAGCATCGTTACCTTTTTCAGACAGGAAGGGAACAAGCAGATTATTGCAAAGCTGAAAAAGGCCGGAGTGAGGTTGCACCGAGAGAAAGTCAGGGATGCCAAGCCTGAGGAGCTACCCTTGGCCGGGCTGGAATTCGTTTTGACCGGCAAGCTGGAGTCCTTCTCCCGTTCAGAGGCAGAAGCCAAGATAAAGGCTCTCGGTGGCAAGACAGGCGCAGATATCACCAAGAAGACCTCTTACGTCATAGTGGGAGCTGAGCCAGGTTCCAAGCTGGTCAAAGCTAACAGGGCAGAGATACAGAAGTTGGATGAAGATGCATTTGTCGATTTCCTGAACAAGGCAGCAGGGGAAGCGACAAGACCATCTTAACACTAAGTCTATGAAACTCATTGTTGGTTTAGGTAATCCAGGTAAGTCTTATTCCCGTAATCGCCACAATGTTGGCTTCCGATGTCTGAATCGCTTTGCCAGGCTCCATTCTATTCGTTTCGACCACAAGCAATGCCGGGCTAGGATTGGCACTGGTGAAGTGGGCGGCGAGAAACTGGTACTGGCCAAGCCAATCACATTTGTGAATCTCAGTGGCACCTCCGTGGCTTGCCTGGCACACAAGCACCACATCGCTTTGAGCGACATTCTCATAATCTACGATGACCTCGATTTGCCTCTGGGCAAGGTTCGCCTGCGCCAGAGCGGAGGCTCAGGAGGACACAAGGGGATGAATTCCATTATCTCCGCCCTGCAAAGCGACGACTTTCCCCGGATCAGGGTAGGTATTGGGCGACCTCAGGCAGAGGGCCAGCCTATCAGTGAGGATGCCATAGTCAACTATGTGCTTGGCAATTTCTCCCGTCAGGAAGAGAAACTGCTCAAGCCCGCAATTGCCACAGCATCTGAGGCTATTGATTGTTTTCTCAGCCAGGGAATAGAAGCGGGCATGAGCCAGTTCAATTAGTGCTCTGTGTCAAACCACCCGTCACGTCGTTCAGAACCAGAAACCGGTAATGTCGAGGCTTTGACCCCATAACTATACGGAGTGTCTCGGAGACTGCAACCTGTTGATGAGCCTCTATGTGGTGATATAATAGGACTCTAAGGTCAACGGTAAGGTTGGTAGGCAAGTGTGTGCATCAGAGGGTCAGGGCGGTTCCGATAATGCCCAGGTGACCACGTGTAGATGCACAGGCTCGGCTTTTCTTTGTCGACGTAACAGAATCAATCATTCTCTCTGCAACTCGAGGTCATCGCTGACCATAGCTGGGACAACCCCTTTCCGTTTGGAAACAGAAGAACTAGCACCTGTTCTGAGCGTTCAGTTGAGATCTCGCCGGAGTTGCATGAAAGGATAAGGATTTCTGCAATAAGACAACCATTTAGAACAAGGTATAGCATGAAGATATTGCTTGGTTCGAAGAGACATCGCTACATCACAAGATCTAGCATCTTCCTGGCTGTGGTGGCCCTAATTGCTGGGACGGCAGGCTGTGGCTGGCTTTCTCCTTCACCTGCACCTGGACCTAAACACATCGTCCAAGTCACCGCAGGCTGGTATTTCACGGTGGGGTTGGCGACTGACGGCACCGTAGTCGCCGTGGGAGACAACGACGATGGACAGTGCGACCTCAGCGAGTGGGCGGGCATCAATCAGACCGCCGCGGGCGCCTACCACACGGCAGGCCTCAAGGCGGACGCCACGGCGGTCGCCCTGGGACGGAACGCTGAGGGGCAGTGCGATGTCGACGGCTGGGCGGATGTTGTTGAGATCGCTGCAGGCGGGTTTCACACGGTGGGGC
>CAYSBO010000096.1:0-4292 GCA_964429285.1 uncultured Dehalococcoidales bacterium
AGAGGCGAGGTAACGGGCATAAGAGGGTGAAAATGAGTGAGGAAACGATAAGATTCGGTAAGAATGCTGTAACTACAGAGGAATTTGTCGCCGAGGGGCACACTTTCTGTACCGGCTGCGGCGAAGCTCTGGCATTGAGGCTCGCCTGTAAGGCCCTGGGCGAAAATGTGATAATCGGCAACGCCACGGGGTGCATAGAGATCTGCACTTCGCCCCTTCCTGTCACTTCATGGCGAGTCCCCTGGATACATACGCTGTTTGAAAACACCGCCTCTGTAATATCGGGCGCAGAGGCAGGGCTGAAGATTCTGACCAAGAAAGGCAAGCGACCTGAACGGGACATCAAGTGTGTGGCCATGGCTGGAGACGGCGGGACAAGCGATATAGGACTCCAGGCTCTGTCTGGAGCACTGGAAAGGAACCATAACTTCTTATATCTGTGCTTTGATAACGAAGCCTACATGAACACGGGAATCCAGAGGTCGAGCTCGACGCCATATGGAGCCTCAACCACAACTGCCCCGGCGGGGAAATTCAGCATTGGCCAGATCACCAAGAAGAAGAACATGGTCGCCATCGCCGCCGCTCATGAGATACCCTATGTAGCAACCGCCTGTCCCAGCTACCACTTCGATCTAATGAGAAAGGTCAGGAAAGGGGCGGAGGTAGAAGGTCCAGCTTATATCCATATCCTGTCTCCTTGTCCTACGGGCTGGAGATACAGCAGCAATTTGACTATCGAAATAAGTCAACTCGCCGTCCAGACGGGCATCTTTCCTCTCTACGAGATAGAAAATGGACGCTACAAATTGAATGCCGACCCGCCCAAACTTAAGCCTGTTGAGGAGTACCTGAAGCCACAAGGGCGATATCGCCATTTGACAAGTGAACAGATTGAAAGAATCCAGCAACTGGTGAGTGAAGACTATGCCAGGCTTAAGAAACAGGCAGCAGCCTTTCCCATGTGAATTGAAGGTGCAGCAACCATGATTTCAGAAACGGAGAAAAAAAGGGCGACCAAGGTTTCCACAACAGTGAGCAAGGCTGTACGAGCTTATCAGAAAGACCAGGACATGTTGGTCCAGATCCTTCTGGATTTACAGAGCAGGTTTGGATGGTTATCCCAGGAGGTATTGGCGGAGGTAAGCGGACAACTAGAAGTACCTGTTACTCGGGTTTATCAAATCGCCAGTTACTACAAGGCCTTCAGCCTTATGCCCAGGGGTCGTCATATGATCAAGGTATGCATGGGTACGGCATGCCAGGTGCGTGGCTCGCCACAACTTCTGGACAGGATCTCGGCTATGCTTGACCTGGAGCCATCCGAGACCTCACAGGACAAGCGCTTCACCCTGGAAACAGTCAACTGCCTTGGGTGTTGCGCTATGGGGCCTGTGCTTGTTGTTGACGGCGTGTACCACAGGAAGCCCTCGACTCCAGACCTTAAGAAGATATTGGACGCTGCTAAGTAAGGGGAACTATGGTTGAGAAAAGGCTTTCCTCGCCAGAGGAGCTTGAGAAACTAAGGAAACAAATACTATCAAAACGAGACCCCGCCAGGCCCATCGTCACCGTATGCACGGGGACGGCCTGCCAGATCTATGGCTCCTTAGGGGTTTACCAGGAATTCGTTGATGAGATCAAGAAACAGGGACTGGAAGCCTCCGTAGAGCAAGCTAAGGCTACCGGATGTCACGGATTCTGTGAACAAGGACCTGTGGTGGTCATATTCCCTCAGGAAATCTGCTATGTGAGAGTAAAGGTTGAGGACGTTTCGGAGATAGTTGCCACAACATTGGCCCGCGGGGAGGTCATCGAAAGACTGCTCTACAAAGATCCGGTAACGGAGAAGAGGATAGCCAAAGACCCTGACATTCCCTTCTATAAACATCAGATGCGCATAGTATTTGGAAATAACAGGCATATAGACCCTAGAGACATAGATGACTACATAGCCCTCGGCGGATATGCTGCCCTCTCCAGGGCGTTGCTCCAGATGACTCCCGAGCAAGTTCTGGAGGAGATAAAGAAATCGAACTTGAGAGGCAGAGGAGGCGGCGGATTTCCTACAGGGATCAAGTGGCAGACAACCAGGGACGCGCCCGGAGAACCTAAATACGTGATTGTGAATTGCGATGAAGGGGACCCCGGGGCCTATATGGATAGGTCCCTCATGGAAGGGAATCCACACGCCGTATTGGAAGGACTCATTATTGGCGCCTATGCCATAGGTTCGCACGAAGGTTTTATCTACGTGCGGCAGGAATATCCCATCGCTTACCAGAACACCGTTCAATCTATAGAGCAGGCCCAGGAATATGGATTTCTGGGACAAGACATCCTCGGCTCCGCCTTTGATTTCCGGGTTACGGTCCACCGTGGAGCGGGGGCCTTTGTCTCCGGGGAGTCCTCGGCCCTGATGAGCGCCATAGAAGGCAAGGTGGGTGAACCCAAGATGAAATACGTTCACACTGCGGTAAGCGGTATAAAGGGAAGCCCATCATGCCTGAACAACGTAGAAACCTGGGCAAATGTTCCCCTTATAATCAGTAAAGGAGCTGAATGGTTTAACTCCATCGGTACAAAGGGAAGCAAGGGAACCAAGATTTTCTCCCTGGTGGGCAAGGTAAACAATACCGGCCTCGTGGAAGTTCCTATGGGCATGACTCTGAGGGAGCTAATCTACGATATTGGCGGAGGAATACCTAACGGTAAGAAATTCAAGGCAGTTCAGACAGGAGGTCCTTCCGGGGGGGTAATTCCCGAGCAACACCTGGACACGCCCATCGATTTTGATGAACTCACCAAGCTTGGCTCCATGATGGGTTCTGGAGGAACGGTGGTCATGGACGAGGATACCTGCATGGTGGACACAGCAAGATATTTCATCACTTTCTGCTGCGAGGAATCCTGTGGAAAGTGCATCCCTTGTAGGGAAGGACTGAGAATGCTCCGCGAAATCTTGACCGATATTTGTGAGGGAAGAGGAGAAGAAGGAGACATCGAGGCAATTGAAGACATAGCTCAGGTAATGCAGGACGCTTCGCTTTGTGCTCTGGGCACCACCGCCGCCAACCCTGCTCTTAGCACATTGAAGTATTTCCGGGACGAATATGAGGCTCACATAAAGGAGAAGCGCTGCCCGGCAAAAGCCTGCAAAGCCCTCACTTCCTACTATATTGACCCTGAGAAATGTACGGCCTGTATGATTTGCTTCAGGAATTGCCCTACTGAAGCGATTCATGGCGAAAAAGACGTGGTCCACTGGATCGAACAGGAGAAGTGCATCAAATGCAACACCTGTTTCGAAGTTTGTCCACCCCGCTTCAGCGCAGTAAGAAGAATTTCGGGAGAGCCTCTGCCTCCACCTCCAGCTCCAGGAACTAAGCCTATCCGTGAGACGAAGGGGTAATAGAAATGACCGTAACTCTGCAGATAGACGGGAAAGAAGTTAAGGCAAAGGAAGGAACGACCGTATTGGAAGCGGCCAAAGAGGCCGGTATCGAGATACCAGCGCTCTGTTATCACCAGAAACTCGCACCTTACGGTGCTTGTCGAATTTGCAGTGTGGAAGTAGAAAGAAAGGGCAGAGTACAAGTAGTAGCCTCTTGTGGTTTTCCTGTAGAAGAAGGACTGGTAGTAAGGACCCGATCCCCCCGAATAGACAGAATCCGCAAGGTTCTCATCGAACTAATGGCTCTCAATACCATGGTTGATGGGGAGGTTGCCGGGGAGATTAAGAAACTGGCCAGGGAATACGGGGCCAATATCCACAGGTTTGAGTCGCGCTTTAGAGCCGCCCCAACTAGATGCATCCTTTGCGGACAGTGCGTACGCTACTGCGATGAGGTTGTGGGCGAACATGCCATAGGCTTTGTGGGAAGAGGAATAGACCGGCGCGTGGTGTTTTTCCCGGAAAAAGCAAGGGCTTGCCTCACCTGTCAGGCTTGTTTCAATTTATGTCCCACGGGCAAGATTCCTTCCGAAACCGATTTTGTGGTCTTCGATGGTTTCTCCCTCGATGACTACCTTGCGGGCGGATCATAGATGTTTTGCACAGTCTCAGCCATCCTCTGGCAATAGGAACCTTAGCCCGTCCTTCTACTGTTTCATCGCTCAAGCTAGGGCAGGCCGACTCCCGATCAGAAGCAATTGCGCCGGTAGGCCGTTTCCCATTATAATCTATTCTAGGCAGCTTACTCACACCGAAAGACAGCGTTTGAAGCTACCTTCATACGGGGTGTGGCGCAGCGGCTAGCGCGCATGGTTTGGGACCATGAGGTCGGAGGTTC
>CAYSBO010000097.1:0-4268 GCA_964429285.1 uncultured Dehalococcoidales bacterium
TCTGCCGGATGGTGGGTGTGAGCAGAAATACCCTGTTCAGGTGGATAAGAGAGGGAGTATTCTGTGATGCGGAGTACCGGGACTGGCGCGGGTGGAGACTGTTCACCCCGGCGGAGATGGAGACCATTAGAGCCAAGATCAACCATGTCGAGGTGTGCCGTGGAATCAACTGACACCAATACCAAAAGGGTCTTGGTTGTCGAAGATGAAGCGAGCATCGCCGAGGTATGTACCAGGGTACTCAACAACGAAGGTTTTCAGGTGAAAGCTGTCGCTGACGGGCAGACAGCTCTAAATCTGCTGAATGGAGAGGATTTTGCCTTCATCCTCGTTGATATCAGAACGCCGAGGATGAATGGGATCGAGTTCTATCTTCACTTGCAGAACATGTATCCTGAGATTTCCAGAAGAGTCGTTTTCACCACCGGAGATGTCCTGAGTACTGATATCAAGAGGTTTTTGGATGAAGCCCAGTGTCTGTATTTAGCTAAGCCATTTACTCCTGGCGAGCTAAAAGCAGTAGCAAAGGACATCCTGAATGGAAGAGGTCGAACGCATGGTGAGCCAAGCGACAACACGGCTTAACACCACAGCTCATTGGATATTACTGAGTTTGGAATACACTGGCTATAGACTCTCGCGATGACTAAGTACGACCAGGTTATGGGGTTTCTGCAATGGAAGTAAATGAACTTCTCAAATTGATGGTAAATAAAGGTGCTTCAGACCTGCATCTAACGGTGCCGAGCCCCCCGGTTTTCCGTATCGATGGTGAGCTCGTGCCCCAGAGAGATCTGCCCGCGTCAACTCCCAAGGATATTGAGCTTGCCTTAGGGCAGGTATCTGGTCAGGAGCAACGGGCGGTTTTCGAGAGAGAATGGGAACTAGATTTTGCCTATAGCGTCCCCGGCTTAGCTCGATTTCGGGTCAATGCATTGAGGCAGAGAGGCGTCATGAGCCTTGCCTTCCGGTTTGTACCGTTCTACGTTGCATCAATCGACGAATGGGGGATGCCTGAGATTTTCAAGGAGTTAATACTCAAGCCAAGAGGACTTATTCTGGTGACAGGCCCTTCCGGGAGTGGCAAGTCAACTACTCTGGCAGCGATGCTCAGGCATCTTAATGAAAGTGCAACAAAGAATGTGATCACCATTGAAGACCCTATTGAGTTCACCTTCCGCAACAAGAAGTGTCTTATCCGGCAGCGAGACCTGGGAGATGACACAAAATCGTTCGCCGCCGCAGTAGTACACGCTCTCCGCCATGACGCGGACGTAATAATCGTCGGAGAGATGCGTGACCTTGCTACCATAAGTGCGGCTATCACAGCTGCTGAGACCGGGCACCTGGTGCTTGGGACTCTACATACCATCGATGCGCCTCAGTCTATTGACCGTATGATAGACATATTCCCTCACGGTCAGCAACAGCAGATTAGAATACAATTGTCACAGGTGATAGAAGCGGTCATATCACAGGCTCTCCTACCCCGCATCGATGGTGGACGGGTAGCGGCTTTCGAAATAATGTTGGCCAGCCACACAATAAGGAAATATATTCGTGACGAGAAGGTCTTCGAGATACCTGTTACCATGGAAGTGAGTACGCCAGAGGGGATGCAGACTTTGGACCAAGCGTTGACTGAACTGGTAAAGAAGAATGCAGTCACGCTAGAGGATGCCTTAATGAAAAGCAGAGATCCAGCAAAGTTGCAGCGGTTTCTCCAATCCCAGGCTGAAGCAATCACCTCCCAAAACACTGTTGGCAGCACTGCGGAGAAACAGGAGGGCGTTGAATGGACAAGAAGAGAGTACTCATAGCCGACGACGAACCGGGCATAAGGTTAGCAGTAACCAGGATGCTAGATAAAGACTATATCGTCCTGGAAGCAAGCAACGGGGAAGAAGCGGTGCAGATGGCTGGACGGGAAAGACCGGATGTCATCCTTATGGATCTTATGATGCCAAGTATGGACGGTTATACTGCCTGCTCCCTGATCAAGGCCGATCAGGCGACTAAGACGATACCGGTGCTCATACTTACGGGAATAGGCCATGAATTCAACAAGAAGTTTGCCATGGAGATGGGCGCTGACGGATACATAACTAAGCCGTTCACTAGCCAAGGGCTGGCGGATGTGATTGCCTCTATACTGGCTGAGCGGCCTTAGAATCATATTGTTGCCAGACAGACTCTAGAAAACCGACCTGCCGTAAATAAGCCGAACCGGGAAAGCTCTCAAGGTAGAGGGCTTCTTTTGTACATAGTAGTCCAGTACTAACGTGTGAGAACGATAAGTACGTATGGGTGATTGACGCTTTTCAAGTGGTGGGGCATAGTGTGGTATACCTGAGTATTTTCACAGGAAGCAGATATGCCTGTTGTCATAAATGACCGGACCTACTACAGGACAGCTGAAGTCTGCCGGATGGTGGGTGTGAGTAGAAACACCCTGTTCAGGTGGATAAGAGAGGGGATATTTTGTGACGTACAATATCGGGACTGGCGTGGATGGAGACTATTCACCGCAGCCCAAATGGAGATCATGAGAGCAAGAATCAACCACGTCAGTGCAACAACTGGAAAAAGTTGAAAGGATGGCAGCATGAGATCAGTGATCGAGCAGGCAGATACTGAAGACTTGTTTGAGATACTGGCGGAGAAATCTCCTCTCGGAGTTTACATCGTACAAGACGGGAAGTTCTGCTATGCCAACCCGGTTTTGCTGAGATCTGTGGGCTACCGGGAGGATGAACTGGTGGGCATGGATTCTCTGGAGTTTGTCGTTGCCGAAGACAGGGAGATTGTGAGGGAGAGTGCCATAAAGATGCTGAAGGGGCAACTGACTTCAGCGTACCAATTCAGGGTGATCCACAAGACAGGTAGCCTCAGGTGGGTAATGGAATCGGTTAACTCCATCCAATACCGTGGAAGACAGGCGACTCTGGGGAGCTACATGGATGTCACTGAGCGCAGGGAAGCCGAAGAAGCTCTGCGGCAGAGTGAAGAGAGGTACCGTGTCCTCTCCGAGAATGCAACCGACATAATCTGGACCAGTGATATGAACTTGAAACACACGTATGTGAGTCCTTCAGTAGCAAGGTTGCTCGGTTACACTCCCGAAGAGTTCATGTCTCTTCCCGTTGAGAAAATCCTTGCACCGGCTTCTCTACAGCTAGCCATGCGGATCTTTCAGGAAGAACTGGAAATCGAACGATTAAGGCAGAAAGATGTGGTAAGGACCCGGACTATGGAGGCGGAACTTGCATGCAAGGACGGCTCAAGCGTGTGGGTTGAGGTAAAAATGACTTTTCTGCGCGATGAAGTGGGACATCCTACAGGTGTCCTGGGAATTGCCCGGGACATCACTGAACGCAGGAAAGTGGAGCAGGCGCTCAAAGAAAGCGAAGAACGGTATCGAGGGCTTTTTGAGAATTCCGTCGAGGGAGTATTCACCTCGGACCTGGACCACAATATTACGGCTGCCAATAAGGCGCTTGGTGAGTTGCTCGGCTATGATGTAAGGGAATTGGTGGCGATGAATTGGAAAGATATTGTCCATCCAGAGAGTAGGGAATCCGTGTTCAAGCAGTACAACAATCTGCGCAGAACAGCCAAACCTATATGTAGCATAGTATATGAGTTTGTCAGGAAAAATGGTGAAAGGCGGTTGACGGAAAGCTGCGTGAACCTAGTCCGGAAAGAAGACAGGCCCGTGGGCTTTCAGGGTACTGTCAGGGACATCACTGAGCACAAACGAGAGAGTGAGCAGTTGATGATGGCTGACCGGCTGGCTTCCATCGGGGAACTGGCATCCGGCGCTGCTCACGAACTCAACAACCCGCTCACCAGTGTTATCGGTTTCTCTCAGTTACTCATGGACAGGGATGTTCCAGATGATATTCGTGAAGACCTGAGGCTTATCCACGATGAAGCTCAGCGCGCCACTTGCGTGGTGAAGAATCTTCTGACGTTTGCTCGAAGACACGCGCCTGCGAAGGAATTGAACCAGGTAAATAACATTATCGAGGACGTGCTGAGATTGCGTGCCTACGAGCAGAAAGTAAGAAACATTGAGGCAAGGAAGAAGCTCGCTCCTGCTTTGCCCGAAATCATGGTTGACTATTTTCAGATGGAGCAGGTCTTCCTTAATATAATCCTCAACGCCGAATACTCCATGTCCGAGGCTAAAAATAGAGTGAAGCTGACGATTACCAACGGTAGACGTAACAATACCGTTGTCATTTCAGTCGCTGATGATGGTATTG